>CAMNJD010000182.1 GCA_946540705.1 uncultured Ruminococcus sp.
CCGTTCGGCGGCAACGGCAGAGGCTTGATTTTTACAGCGGAATCGCCCGCACCGGACGGTCTGATCGCAGGTGCATATCTGCTTCAGGCACTTCAGCGGACAGGTAAGCCGATGAGTGAGCTTGCCGCAGTGATGGAGCATGATCCGCAGATCATGTGTCCGGCGCGCATCCCCGCATACTGGAAAGAAATCTGGAAAAACGATCCGGAGATCTCGGCATTCATTGCTCAGTGTCAGGCAGAGCTCGGTATGGAGGGCCGCATTGTGGTTCGCGAGCGGCGTGAGGACGCTCCGGTCATCAATGTAATGGTCGAGGGACGTGATTTCCGGCGTGTGAACAACTACATGCTCGCAATCGCGGAGAAGATCCGGGAACGGACACACAGATAATTGTTTGGAGAATCATCGTTTATGAGAATTGCGAAAAACTGGGCGGATTATCGCCTGATAGATACAAAATGCGGAGAGCGTCTGGAGCGCTGGGGCGAGATCACGCTGATCCGTCCGGATCCGCAGGTCATCTGGCAGACGCCGCCGCTGACAGATCTCTGGCAGCATGCAGACGGGCATTATCACCGTTCCAAATCCGGCGGCGGGCAGTGGGAATACCGGACAAAACCGCCGGAGAGCTGGCAGATCCGCTACGGCTCACTGCGGTTTATCGTCCGGCCGACCGGATTTAAGCACACCGGATTATTTCCGGAGCAGGCGGTCAACTGGGACTGGATGACGGAGAAAATTCAAAATGCGGGCAGACCGATCCGGGTGCTGAATTTGTTTGCATACACCGGCGGCGCAACGCTGGCCTGCGCTGCGGCCGGAGCTGAGGTCTGTCATGTTGATGCGGCAAAGGGCATGGTGCAGTGGGCAAGGGAGAATGCCGCTGCCTCTGCACTGGCCGAAAAGCCGATTCGCTGGATCGTCGATGACTGTGAGAAATTCATTCGCAGAGAGGCCAGACGCGGTCGGAAATATGATGCGGTCATCATGGATCCGCCGAGCTACGGCAGGGGCCCCGGCGGCGAGATCTGGAAGCTCGAAAACAGCGTCTATCCGCTTGTTGAGGCTTGTCTGGATGTGCTTTCGGATGAACCGCTGTTTTTCCTGCTCAACAGCTATACAACGGGGCTTTCGCCGTCAGTTATGGGCTATCTTCTGCACAGCCTGATCGTACCGAAGTACGGCGGAGCAGTTTCTGCGGATGAAATCGGTCTGCCGGTAGAGCTGGCAAAGGCAGCACTTCCCTGCGGAGCAACTGCAATCTGGGAGGCAGATGTGACATGATTATCAGACGCTTTCGGGAACCGGATGCCGAAGCGGCTGCACAGGTTGTTGCGGTTACCGTCAAGGTCAGCAACAGCCGCGATTATCCGCCTGATTATATTGATGATCTGATTCAGACACATTCTGCGCAGGTATTGCTTCAGCGTGCAAAAGAGGGACATATGTATGTTGCGTGTGACGGCGGACGGATCATTGGCACGGGTACGATCGCACCGTTCTGGGGCAGCAGGACAGAGAGCATTCTTCTGACGGTTTTTGTATTGCCCGAATATCAGGGGGAGGGCATCGGGCGTGCGATCATTGAAACGCTGGAGCAGGATGAATTTGCTCTCCGCGCAAGCAGGATCGAGATTCCGGCTTCGCTGACTGCTGTCGGCTTTTACCGCCGCCTTGGATATGATTACAAAAACGGTATCACGGAACCGGAGGACGGTCTGATGTACCGTTTGGAGAAATTCAGAAAATGAGCGAATTCAAAATTGTTGACATGGAAAGCTACTACCGGCGCGGTGTATTCCGGCATTTTTCGGAGGACTGCAAATGTTCGGTGTCGATCACCGGCCGGATTGATGTGACTGCACTGAAGGCGTGGTCAAAGCGGACAAATACAAAGTTTTATATCAATTTTCTGTATGTGCTGAGCTGTGCCCTGAATGCAAGGGAGGATTACCGGCTTGCATGGGACTGGCAGAATGCACGTCTTCTCTGCTGGGACAGAATTCATCCGACACAATATGTTTTCCATGAGGATACGGAAACCTTCACAGTCGTATATTCGGAGTTTGATCCGGATTATCACACATTTTATGCGCAGGCGCTTGCGGATGCGGAAGCTGCGAAACAAACAAGAGAATACGGTCTTGACCCGGCGAATCATCCGAACTGGTTTGATGCATCGTGCATTCCGTGGCTGAGCTATGATGCGCTGCATCTGGAGCTGCCGGACGGTTATCTGTATTTCAGCCCGATCGTCAACTGGGGTGCATATCGCGAGGAAAACGGCAGGCTGATGATGCCGGTGACAGTGCGGCTGAATCACGCCGCTGCTGACGGGTATCAGATCGCAAGGGTATTCCGCCTGATCGAACAGGAGATCGGGAATTTGAGCAAGGAGTAGCATGGAACCACTGATTCAAATAGACAATATCCGGTTTTCCTATCCGAATGAGGAGGAGCCGGAAAAAACAACAGAGGTGCTCAAGGGCATTTCGCTGACGTTTGAGCACGGCGAGCTGGTCGCTGTGCTCGGGCATAACGGCTCGGGCAAATCAACGCTGGCAAAGATGATGAACGGCGTGCTGCTGCCGACGCAAGGCAGGGTCACTGTTGCAGGTATTGATACGACGGATGAAGCACGGCTGCTGGAGATCCGGCAGCATGTGGGCATGGTGTTCCAGAATCCGGATAATCAGATCGTTGCAACGATCGTTGAGGAGGATGTCGCGTTCGGGCTGGAAAATCTCGGCGTTCCGCCTGATGAGATGCGGGTGCGCGTTGATCAGGCATTGCATGCGGTCGGTATGTATGAGTACCGTGAGCATGCGCCGCATCAGCTCTCTGGCGGACAAAAGCAGCGTGTGGCGATTGCCGGTATCATTGCGATGCGGCCGGACTGCATTGTGCTGGATGAACCGACCGCGATGCTTGACCCGCAGGGCCGCAGGGAGGTCATGCGAACGATCAAAATGCTGAACCGAGACTACGGTATCACTGTTATTCTGATTACGCATGAAATGGATGAGGCGGCACAGTGTGACCGCGTGATCGTCGTCGATCACGGCAGCGTACATATGGATGCACCGCCGGAAAAGGTATTTTCACATGTGCAGGAAATGCGTGCGCTGGGGCTGGATGTTCCGCAGGCAACAGAGTTATGTGATCTGCTGCGGCAGGCAGGCTATGCGCTTGATCCGGAGATCATGACAGTGGAAGCATGTGTCGAGGCGATCGCTTCGATACTCTGACGTGGCACTGATAGTTGAACGGAGCCGCAAGGGGATGCGGACAGAAAGGAATCATGCAGAATGCCGATTCTTGAAGCGAAAAATCTGACTTATACTTACAGCATCGGCTCGCCGTTTGAGAAAACCGCGGTCGATCATATCAATCTCCAAATTGAACAGGGCGAGTTTGTCGGGATCATCGGACATACCGGTTCC
>CAMNJD010000183.1 GCA_946540705.1 uncultured Ruminococcus sp.
GTTTCACTTGGAAAGCCCGTTCTCAGCTCAATGGCAGTCTTGGGTGAAATTAGCATCAGCGGCACGATCATCAAGACCGATGAACTGGCGAACGCTCTGTAAGTCTGTCTGGACAGCGGAGCGAAAAGAGTTTTGCTGCCGATCACATCGGCTGTGGACATTGCAACCGTACCGCCGGAATTGATTGGCTGTTTCCAGATTCTTTTCTACAATAGCGCGGAAGATGCCGTATTTAAGGCACTTGGCGTTGAATGATTATTAAGGAGAAAGATAAAGGAGGAGTATCTATGGCAAAAAAGCCGCTTGCACTGATAAATGACGAAAAGCAAGCATTAGCTGAACTCGGACTGAAAAACTGGTATGAGCTTTCAAAAGACAAAGTAATTCCATTACTCCAAATGATACATCGTATGCCGCAACAACTTATTGATCAGATTGGCAAACAAATTCCTGATTTTGCAAAGGCTGCTTTTACTTTGGCTACAGAAGCGAATAAAGGCGCGAATAAAACTGCACAGGAAGCAATAAAAGGGAATAGTGAAATCGCCGTAGAAGGCACAAAATTGAAAGAAACAGCAATTAGAGGACTTGGAAAGTTAGCAAATCACCCTGATTCAACAAAGGAAGAAAGGGAAAAAGCAGCAGAACGAATTGAAAAAATCTGTTTGTCTGGCACAGAACAGTCCAACAGAGTGATTGAAGGAAATCAGTCTTTGGCAGAAAGCAGTCAATCATCATCTACCGCATCAAATACTCTTTTATGTTGCGAGCTTTTAGCTGGTGCTGCAGTTTTCTTAGGTTATAAAGTCGATCCAAAATTAGTACCTAAACTGCTCGCTAAGATACGAAAATAATCAATTGAAGTTGACACAAGTGTCAACTTTAACCCGTCCAATAAAATAGAAACGAAGGAAGGAACGATAAATGGCGCATTATGATGTTTTTCTATCCCATGCAAATGCTGACAAAATCACCTTTGTCGAGGAATTGAAGCGATCTTTTGATAAACTCGGAATTAGTGTGTTTTATGATAAGGATACCCTTAAATGGGGAGACAACTGGAAACAGAAGATTGTTGAAGGGCTAAATAACTGTGATTTCGGTGTGATTGTGATTTCTGAATCCTTCTTTGGCAGAGAATGGACTGAGAAGGAATTAAGAACTCTTCTTTCAAGGCAAAATAAAAGCGGGCAAAAGATAATTCTTCCGATTATATATAATATCACGCTCAAAGATCTAGTTGCGCATTACAAAAAGCTGGCTGATATTCAGTTCCTTGATGCATCGCAGTATGACATAAAAGATATCACGATTCAATTAGCAAGTATTCTTCTTTCCGAAAAAAAGAGTGTAGAACAAAAAGAAGAACAGTTTGCTCTATTTGATTCTGGCTTCAAAACGATGAACACTTTGTCATTTTATAAATGGTTTGCACGACTTATCGAAAACGATAATCAGTTTATTGAGGATTACGATGATAGCTTTATTGGCTGGGCAACAAGTTTCGCTGATGCCTTACAATCATTGCGCGATGAGCGTACTGGACAGATAATGTATCGAATCAATCCGATCTATTATGAAGCAGCCAAAGTCTATTTTGAAGAAAGAATAAGACCACAGATGTAACTCCGTTAATTCATGGCTTTGTCGAAAAATATTTGATACAAGTAGCGAAATCATTCTATGCTGGAAAACATTAAGAAATATGGAGGAATCAAAACCAAATGGAATATGCTGCATATAATCACAAAATTAAATTGATCTGTCACAATAACAACATTTTATCAATATTGAATTTTGTAACAACATGGCTTAAGCCTAATACAATCAAAAGAATTGAAAAAGGAAACTTGGCTCTCAGAACTTATGCCCAGGTGTTTCTTGATGCCTACAATGCCTGCCCTTCTGGTGATGGCTTTGATGAGTATGTCAACAAACTGCTTAACGATCAGAATTATATTATTCGCTTAGAAACTAATCACTAATCTCATCTATATATGCAAATAATCCTCTATTGCATCGGAGGTGAAAGGCGTGAACGTAAACAGCGATTACAATGGATTATCTGAAATTCGCTTAACACAGTCTATTTTTCAGCAGGGGTGCTTTGTCCCAGCTCAGATCAACCTAATCATCGGGCGGAACGGAACTGGCAAATCCACCTTCTCAGGGCTAATCCGCAGTACTGAACCGCTTTCGTTCCAAAGCGGTCGTTCTGCCGGTGAATACCGAATCATGGTGTTTGACCGCCGCTATGTACTTGATAATGTCATGCAGTACGATTCGATTCCTGGTATTGTCACGTTCAGCAAGCATAACTCGGATATTGAGCAGCGGATTTATGCGCTGAAAGCGGAGTTACAGCAGAATGAAGCGCAGCTCTCTGGCTTTCAGGCTGCACTAGACCGCATATCTGATGATAAGATTCAGATCACACATACTGTAGTAGAGTTTTTCTGGGCGCAAACCAAAGATTTCCGCAAGAAGTTTGAGAAGGCACTCAGCGGCAAAAAGACGAAGCAAAAGCTCACTGAAGCTCTTCTTGCGGCAGATCCGCGCTATCAGGATATCGGCACATTGTCATCTGTCTATGCTGCTGCATTTGGTGAGGAAAAAACGCTGCAACCGCTTCTAAGCACTGTTCAGGATACCAATGCGCTTGACTGCCTGTCACAGTCGGGATTATTGACAGAACCGATCATCAGCAGTTCCGATTCTCTCTTTTTCCGCTTCATAAAGAATATCCATGCAGTTGATTGGGTACAGCAGGGACACAGGGAGTTCGGCGAACATACAAACGGCATCTGTCCGTATTGTCAGCAGACACTTCCAGCCGATTTTGAGGAACAGATCGCAAGCTGTGTAAACGCTGAATACGAATCCGCGCTTCAGCAGTTGCAGGACTTGCTGGAAACATACCGACAGGCAGCGAATCAGCTGTTTATTCCATTGCAGAACAATCTGAAACAGATGCCTACCGGTACAGATTATCGTGTTCTTCTCACACTATTGAAAAGGCTGAAAGAGCGCATTAAGTCAAATCTGGAACGAATACAGGCAAAGATACAGTCACCGTCGAATCCTGTTAGTTTGGAGCCGACAAAGGACTTGCTATTTGAGATCCAGTCGGAGATTACTGCGATAAACAATGTAATCAACGAGAACAACCGCCTGATCGCTGATCGGAAAAGCAGTCAGAAGTTATGCTCAGATTCTGTAATTGCATATCTGGCTCATCAGTTCAGACAGGATATTGCAGACTACAAACTCAAGAAAGCACAGATGGAGGCAGCTCGCATTCCTATGTTGTCCCAGATCGAACAGTCTCAAGCTCAGATCAGAGCTTGTTCTGAACAGGTGAAAACGCTGACACAACAGATCATGGATACCGAAACAGCCGTCAAAGGCATCAATCAGGTGCTGTCCGAAGCCGCTTTCCGCAGCTTTTATCTGCGGCAGAGTCGAGTTTCAGATCATGCTTATGAAGTCGTGCGCTATGACGGAAGCATCGCTGAAAATCTGAGCGAGGGAGAACAGCGCTTTCTGGCGTTTCTGTACTTCTATCATACCGTCAGGCAGGATACCTCCGTTATCAAGCCGATCGTTGCGGTACTTGATGATCCTTTCTCCGGCTTAGATCGGGAAGCGTCCGCTATCGTCTTACATCTGATCGAAGATCTGATGAATCATTGCGGAAGTGCAGAATGCTTGCTGCGGCAGCTATTCGTACTGACCTATCACGAGGACTATTTTCAGACTCTGACACAGAATCCTGTTTGCAGTACGGACAAGGCGCTGGTGTGCAGATTCAAAAAAGACGAAAACAAAACGCAAATAGAGATCAATCATAATAGGTGAACCAATGAAATCAATCGTATTCTTTGACGCAGAGATCAACCCCGAAAACGGGCAGATACTGGATATTGGCGCAGTCGATTCTGACGGGCGTCAGTTTCACGCTGCCCCTGTGGGAGAATTCACTGCATTTGTCAAGGAATACGGCTTTATCGGCGGTCACAATATTCTTGTCTTTGACCTGAAATATCTTGAAGCGGCGATACCGCAGAGTGCGTCAGCGCAGTATGTTGACACGCTCTGTCTGTCGCCGCTTTTGTTTCCTGCAAAGCCGTATCACCGGCTTCTGAAAGATGATAAACTTCAGACAGATTCGCTCAGTAATCCACTGGATGATGCTGTGAAATCATTTGAGCTATTCTGCGATGAAGTCACGGCGTTTGAAGCGCTGGACGATACGCTGAAACAGATCTGGTATCTGCTGCTGCATCAGCTGCCGGAGTTCTCCGGTTTCTTCTCGTATCTCGATTTTGCTGCGGACAACGATGCCGTCAAGCTGATTGCGGAGTATTTTGACGGCAAAATCTGTGCAAATGCACCGCTGCCGTTTTTGGTTATGAATCATCCGCGCGAGCTCGCCTATTGCCTTGCGCTGATCTCCGCAGATGACCGGCATTCGATCACGCCGCCGTGGGTTCAGATCAATTACCCGCTGGTGGACAACTATATGCGCGTGCTGCGCAATCATCCCTGTGAAAAGGGATGCCCTTACTGTGCGCAAAAGCTGGATGTCAAACGCAAACTGACTGAGATATTCGGCTACCCGACCTTCCGTACATACGAAGGCGAACCGCTACAGGAACGCGCTGCCGATGCTGCCGTTCACAACAAATCGCTGCTTGCGATCTTCCCGACCGGCGGCGGAAAGTCAATCACATTTCAGCTGCCTGCGCTCATGGCAGGCGAGAACGCCAAAGGTCTGACCGTTATCATTTCGCCTCTGCAATCGCTGATGAAAGACCAGGTGGATAATCTGGCGGAGCGCGGCATTACCGATGCAGTCACAATCAACGGTCTGCTGAATGCTGTGGAGCGTGCCGAAGCGATTGAGCGCGTACAGAACGGCATCGCATCTTTGCTCTACATCTCGCCCGAATCGCTGCGCTCACGCACGATTGAGAAGCTGCTTCTCTCGCGGAATGTCGTGCGGTTTGTCATAGATGAAGCACACTGCTTCTCTGCGTGGGGACAGGATTTCCGCGTGGACTATCTCTATATCGGAGATTTTATCCGTCATCTTCAGGAAAAGAAGAATATCAGCTATTCAATTCCGGTATCCTGCTTTACGGCAACCGCAAAACAGAAAGTCATCGAGGATATCCGCGACTATTTCAAGGTGAAGCTGGGGCTGGATCTGGAACTGTATGCGACTACTGCCGCCCGCAGCAATCTTCGGTATGAGGTGCTGTATCAGGCAGATGATAACGAAAAATATGATACGCTGCGCAGACTGATCGAGCAGAAGAACTGCCCGACGATTATCTATGTATCCCGCACCAAGCGCACTGTGCAGATCGCGCAGAAGCTGACAGATGACGGCTATGAAGCAAGACCGTTTCACGGTAAAATGGACAGCAGCGAAAAGGTCGAGAATCAGGAGGCGTTTATTGCCGGAGAGGTGCAGATCATTGTTGCAACCTCTGCCTTTGGCATGGGCGTGGACAAAAAGGATGTCGGTCTGGTGATTCACTTTGATATTTCCGATTCGCTGGAAAACTATGTGCAGGAAGCAGGCAGAGCGGGACGCGATCCGAATCTGAATGCAGACTGCTATGTTCTTTTCAATGAAGGCGACCTTGACAAGCATTTTATCCGGCTGAATCAGACAAAGCTCAGCCTTAGTGAGATTCAGCAAGTCTGGCGTGCGATCAAAAAGCTCTCCGGCAACCGACAGTCATTCAGCCGCTCTGCATTGGAGATTGCAAGAGAAGCGGGCTGGAATGATGAACACCGTCCGGAATTGGAAACCCAGGTGAAAACGGCGATTGCTGCGCTGGAAAACGCCGGATATATCGAGCGCGGTCAGAATATTCCGCATGTGTATGCGACCAGTATTATGGTCGATACAATGGCAGAAGCATCTGAGCGCATCCGTTCCTCTGAATTTTTTGATGAGCAGTCAGAGACAAATGCACTTCGCATCATGAACGAGCTGTTCACGAAAAAAACGACTGCCGGAAAGAAAGATGATGGCGAAAGCCGTATCGACTACCTTGCCGATACCCTTGGTCTGTCCCGCGAAAGCGTGATCGAAGCGGTCAACCGGCTGCGGCAGGAGAAACTTCTTGCGGATTCACAGGATATGAGCGCCTATATCAAGCGCTCGGATTCTGAAAATAAGTCGATGAAGATACTGGAACGGTATGCGCAGCTGGAACAGATGCTGCTGAATCTTATGACAGATGAACCGCTGACGCTGAATCTGAAAGAGATCAATGAACAGGCAGAGCAGCAGGGAATCAAAGGTACATCTGTCAAATCTCTGAAAACCGTTCTGTTTTACTGGACAATCCGCGGATTTATTCAGAAAACCTATTTCCAAACGGAAAAGGCGCGGGAGATCATCCCGAAGATTGAGATGATCAAGCTGACGGAGCTGTTTTTCAGCCGAATTGCGCTTGCAAAGTTCATTGTCGGCTTCCTGTATCAAAGAGCCTACGGTCTGCCTGCGAATCAGAAGGGCGAAACACAGGTGTTATTTTCTGTACTGAAATTACAGGAAGCATATAATTCGCAGTTGACAACGGTCAATCCTGTAACGGCAGAAGCGGTACAGGATGCGCTGCTGTATCTCACGAAGATCGAAGCACTGACGCTGGAAGGCGGTTTTCTGGTACTGTATCAGACTATGCACATCCGCAGACTGGAAATGGACAACCGTATTCAGTACAAGCAGGATGATTACAAGCAGCTAAACGAGTTTTACAAGCAGAAAATCCAAATGATTCACATTGTCGGGGAATATGCGAACATGATGGTGCGGGATTACAATGAAGCATTGCAGTTCGTCAGCGACTATTTTCAAATGGATTACAAGGCATTTCTTGCAAAGTATTTCAAAGGTAATCGCATGGGCGAAATCAACCGCAACATCACTCCACAGAAGTACAATGAACTCATGGGCAAGCTGTCTGCTCGGCAGCGCGCGATTATTGACGATGAATCATCTCAGTATATCGTAGTTGCAGCCGGTCCAGGCAGCGGAAAAACGATGCTGCTGGTACATAAGCTGGCAGTGCTCGTCATGCTCGATGATGTGAAGTATGAACAGCTGCTGATGCTGACCTTCTCTCGCGCCGCCGCAACGGAATTCAAGGCGCGTCTGCTGGATCTGATCGGCAATGCGGCGAAATTCGTCGAAATCAAGACATTCCATTCGTACTGCTTCGATCTGCTCGGCAAAATCGGCTCTCTGGAACAGTCAGAAAACATCGTGCCGCGTGCGGCAGAGATGATCCGCGCCGGAGAGGTCGAGCAAATCCGCATTACCAAGACAATCGTTGTGATCGACGAAGCACAGGATATGGATGCGCACGAATTTGACCTGATCTGTGCGCTGATGGAGCGCAATGACAATATGCGCGTGATTGCAGTCGGTGATGACGATCAGAACATCTATGCATTCCGCGGCTCAGATTCCCGCTATATGCGTTCGTTTATCACGGATTACGGCGCAAAGCAATATGATCTGACAAATAATTACCGCAGCACAGCGGAAATTGTCGAATTTGCAAACAGATTTGCACAGGCAATCAAGGGACGGCTGAAATCTGAGCCGATTCAAGCGGTGAGAACAGATACCGGTATCGTGAAACATATTCGGCATAAAAGTCCGAATCTGGAATATCCGATCGTGCAGAATATCATCAGTAACCGTTCACCCTGCAAAACGATCTGTGTGCTGACCTGGACAAATGATGAGGCGCTGCGCGTGAACGGTCTGCTGCGGCAGTTGCAGATTCCGTCGCGGCTGATTCAGAGCTCGGACGGCTTCTCTCTATATGATTTAGCGGAACTGCGGATGTTTTTGAAATATGCAGGAAAAGAAAATCATCCAATCATATCCGATGAGCAATGGGAAAAAGCGATCGCTGATCTGAAAGACAAATATGAAAGCAGTCAGTGCCTTGACCTTGTGCTGAACCTGCTGGAACGGTTTGCTTCGGTCAATGAGAAGAAATACCGTTCTGATCTGGAAGCCTTCATCCGCGAATCGCAGTTTGCAGACTTTTGTTTCCCGAATGACAGCGAGGTCGTAGTATCGACCATTCATAAGGCAAAGGGACATGAATTTGACTGTGTGTATCTGATGCTGAATCGTACAGACCTCAGCAGCGATGAAAAGCGGCGTGTGCTGTATGTCGGCATGACAAGAGCAAAATCGGAACTGTATCTGCACTATAACAACCATGCTTTTGACAGCTTTTCTGATGATATTATTGACGATCCTGAAATGTATCCGGAGCCGGAGCAAATTACATTGCAGCTGACACACAAAGATGTGGTATTGAACTATTTTATCCCAAGAAAGAAGCTGATCTTTGCTTTGCACAGCTGTACGACGCTGACATTGCATGGAAAGAAATTGTATGCTCAGATAGGCGGAAAAACATATTCTGTCGCGATGCTGTCCAAAGTGGCACAGGGTACGCTGAACGGCTTGCTGGCAAAGGGGTATTGCGTCCAATCAGCGCGAGTGCGGTTTGTGGTCGCATGGCGAAATCAGGATGAAGCTGACAACAATGAGTATGCAATTATTCTTCCGGATATATTTCTTGAAAAGCCTAAAATTCAACATTCAGAGCCGTCCTGTGATCGCTGACGGAAAACAGTTGATACAAGTAGCTGGTTTCACGAAGAATAGTCTACTTAACTATGTACTCGACGGCTCAAAAATGTCCTGGCTAAAAAAGCAATTGGTGTATATTCAACATTTTTTAGCAGTTATCAATTATATTATAGTTTATCACATATCTTTTCTAATCCGACATACTATAGAAGTAGATCGTTAATCTTACTCTGAGCGATCGGAATTTATAATACTATTTTTGAAAGGAATGTTTATTATGAGTAAAAAGCACTAAAAATGAACAGATTTGGAGAGAGTATTCGTGAAGAATATGAATTGTATTCATATAAGTTTGAGGGGATGCCAGAGCGAGCATATCCACACAATAATGAAAAATCTAATATTTTGTTCATCAAGTTTACATGGTCATGGAATGGATATTCTGGCATCGGGGAGATATACTATCATTCTGATAATTATACACTGTGCAACGAAGATGGCGAAAATTTCTCTCATATGATGGTTTTGTCCGATTCCTGCAGAAAGCAAGTTAATGGAAGGAATGATTGTGCACTGTATAACGATTCGAGTTTGGCTTCAATTTTTTCGGATATGCTTTTGTATTTAAGGCAGCAGGGATACACACTCTGAACTGATAGGTCAACATGAAAAGTTGACACAAGTGTCAACTTTGGGAAAGGGGAATGAAGTATGAGTGTGAAACCGCAGAGCATTTCCGATCTTGCAGAATAGTGGGACGAGCTGACACCTGTGCAGCCGCAGTTAATGATCCAGCGCGCAAAAGGTCTTGCCGGATACAATAAGATGAAGGTAGATGGCGCCTGGAAAGGCGAAGAATTATACATGAGCACACCTAAATCAGATAATGAACCGATCAAAAAGCAATGAGAATGGCAACAATAATGCCAAGCCGCCAAACACCACTGGCAAAAATAAGCAATCCCTGCAAGCAGACAACTTGCAGGGATTGTGCCATAAAAGTATGTAGATACGAAAAAATCGCCCTTTCGGACGATCGGAAAATTTTACACATTCAAAGTATTGACAAGCATAACAAACTGTGCTATAATAAGAAGAGCGAAAATAATAAGCATCACACAGGGCGCAGCCGGACGGCAATCCAACTGCACCCCATAATCAGCACGGTGTTACGAGCACCTGACTGACTTAGTGCAATGGCTATTATCGTGTTTCATTATAGCACGATTTATAGATATTTGTCAAGAGCCTTTCAGTGTCGTTTTGCCAGCGTACTGAGAGGCTTGACTTATTATTCCCGCTTGGGATATGTCGGGTGTCAGACTCGCAATCGTATCCCGATATATCCAGCAGCTTGAAAACTGAATATTGTTGGTTATCCGGCTATCCGGCTCGTGGAGTGGGGACATATCCAGCACATCCGTCACATCCGCTATGACAACCTGTCTGGGCTTCCAGATCAACCTCCATGCTCTTTCTTTTCAGATAGGAGACAGGATAAGGTTTCGAGCGATCCAGATGCATGACGGTGAATCGGTAGGCATAACCGAGCGTTGCGATGAAAGCGAACCGGTCGCGCAGGGCGGTGATGAAATGAGACACCCTGTAGGCTTTGCAAGCACACGGATAATTGACCAAACTGAATGTGGAAAAAGAACAAGCTGCGAAGCAATATCTTCACAGCTTGCTCCGATATAGAATGGCAGGGGCAGAAGGAATCGAACCCTCGGCACGCGGATTTGGAGTCCGCTGCTCTACCAGCTGAGCTATACCCCTATGACTTGATTATTATACCACAAAAAGGAGGATTTGTCAAGGGCTAAATGAAAAATTTTTTTGATGCAACAGACGTATGATTCCGTTTGATTCCGTTCACATGCAATTTCGGATAACCTTGTATCGGCGCAATGCAGATTTTTATGCGGCATTACTGTAACACTTTTTCAGCTTTTGCCGACTGTAAAGATAACAGGGATCCTTGAAAGCGAGGTGAGGAATACGGACGACAATGAGATCATCAGGCTGCTGTTTGCCAGAAATGAACAGGCAATCATCGCGGTCAACGATGCTTACGGCGCATTCTGCATGTATACAGCTATGCAGATCCTGCGCAGGCGGGAGGATGCCGAGGAGTGTGTCAATGACGCCTATCTGCGGCTCTGGAATGCCGTGCCGCCGGAGAAACCGAAGCATCTGTGCGGTTTTCTGCTGACGCTTGTGCGCTGCACCGCACTCGACCGGTGCGACCTGAACAACCGGAAAAAACGCGGCGGCGGGGAAGCTGCTGCGGCGCTCGATGAGCTGGAATCCGTGCTCCCCGCCAAGGACGATGTGCAGCAGCAGGCTGAGCAGCATGCAGTCGGGGAGGCGATTCGCCGATTTGTCGCGGAACTGCCCGAAACCCAGCGCCGGGTTCTGCTTCGGCGTTACTGGTATCTGCAAAATTCGCGGGAAATCGCGGAGGAATTGCAGATGCCCGAGGGAACCGTCCGCGTGACACTGCTTCGTCTGCGCGAAAAGCTGCGCGCATTTCTTGAAAAGGAGGATCTACTATGAAAGCGTCTGATTTGCTTCATGCAATGAATGCACTGCCGCCGGAGGCTGCGGCGGATGCTGCCCCGAAACAAATCCCGGACTGCAAGCCCGATATCAGCGGCGTACTGAACGCCATTCGCGGCGATTCCGATGTACCGATCACCGTCAGCCGGAAGCGCAGCAGATTCGGGAAAATTCTGCCGATCGCGGTCACACTGACCAGTGCTGCGGCCTGCATTGCATTGGTCGGCGGCATCATGCGCAGTGCAAAGAAAGAAAACCTCAGCACCGCGCAGAACAGCGAGATCACCGAGATCGAGGCGGTGCAGACGACAACAGCCCCCGACCATACCGAAGCAGAAACGACCTGCACCGAGGCTGAAACCGTCATCTTAACAGACAGCAGCGGCTCTGAATATGTCGAGGTCATTCATCTGCCGGCTCAGAAGGTCGATTTCTCCGCAGAGCAGACTGTCCCGCAGATCACAAAAAAAGGTGAGACTGTTATACACGATAACGGTACCTATCTCACGACTGTGACCACCGCACGCCCGCGCAGCGCGACTGCATCGACAACAACGACCGATGCTGCACCCGCTTACACCTATCCGCAGGATGCCTATTCGTTCATGCTGCATGTGCCGAACGACAGCTATGACAGCTCAATGCACCTGCTCAGCGGCACGGAATGGCTCTCGCAGAAGTGGGCAGCCCCGCAGAGAGCGGCAGATTTCCCCCCGAATCAGCAGCAGGCAGCAGGCTATCAGTATTTGAAAGCGCATATCAACGATTATGACATCATCTGGGTTCAGGTGAAGGCAGATCTCAACGGCAATGTGCCGCAGGTCGCAGGCGTGGAGGTCAACTCGGACGGGCAGATGACCCTCATCGGCGGCATGTGTCCCGCAGCAGACCGTGATGCGCTGTTCCTGTATGAGGATGCGCTCTGGCGGCTGGTGATTCCGGTGCCGAAGGGGACGCTCTCCCGCGTGAGCGGCTGGAAACTGGTGACAACTACCCCTCAGTACGGAGAAATGCGCGTCGGAGTGCCTCAGTTTTATATTTCCCGCGGAGCACTGACGCTGGACACGCTCAAAGCGCTCCATGCAGAAAAAGGGGAGCACTTGAATTGTTTAGATTTTCTCGAATATGACCATACGGTCGAGGACTGCGATACCTATATCTACCCGCTGGAAGCGCCGTGGCAGCTTGTCATGACAAGATCGGACATGAATTCGCGCACTGAGTTTCTCAGACTGCGGTGGAATGCCGGTTCGGGCGTCGAGATTCGTGATCTGACGCCGGAGGCGCTTCAGGATTATATCGAAAACCGCACGATCATGCTCCGCGATGTGATCAGTCTGGAAGCGCTAGACAAAGGGATCGAGTGGCGCGATCTCACGCCGTATGCCTGCACGGATATC
>CAMNJD010000184.1 GCA_946540705.1 uncultured Ruminococcus sp.
AAGCGATACCTTATTCTATTTAACCGTTCTATACCACCTTTTTTGTGCGAGAATCCACCCAAATCTTTATTAGCCCAAAAATTTTTGAGCATCAAAAAACCGCGCAGACCGTTTCAAACCAGTCTGCGCGGCATATGATCTACGGAGAAGCAGGAGCGGGTATTTTCGCATCAGGCTCAGGGTGCGGCAGCATCTCCGCAGATCCTTTGACAGCCGGTTCGGCCGGCTTGGAAAGTGCGGGGGGCGTGTGCGGCGGCTGAGGCCCGTCCGGCGGATCCTGTGCAGGCTTGTCCTCAGCGGGGGGCTGTTCAGCTGGTTTTGCCGGATCGGCCGGAGCGGGAGACGGTACAGGCGGCTTGGACGGATCCGCAGGCTTTTCGTTCGCAGCGGGGGGCGCCGGCTTTTCGGTATCCGCCGCCGGAACTTCGTTCTTTTCAGGCTTTGGCGGGGCATTTGTTTCCTTCGGCGGCGCGGGTGCCGGTTTGGGATCATCATGCTCCTTGTCCGGAACGGGCGGTTCCGGGTTCGGAGCAGGCGCAGTGATTTCCTGCACATCGGCGTTCAGGCGGAGCTTGGCCGCTTCCTGTTCGATTTGTGTTTTGCATTCGGCATACAGTGCATCATCATCTGAGGACAGATATACCTGAACCGTCTGCTGCTCGCCGATCTTTCCCTGATCGAGCGAATCTTTCATCACTGTGCCGAGAAAATCGGCTGTCGAAAGATGCTGCCCGTCATAGGATTCTCTGCTCTGCTGTCCCTGCGGGCCGCCGCTCAGCACAGAGAGCACCTCGCCGCTGCTGTTCAGCTCGATTTCATACCGCGTGCGCTCGAACATGACAACGAGTGACTGTGTGGTGTCCGGCTTCTTGCGGCTTTTGAGATAGATTCCGAAGCCTGCGGCGCTCAGCAGAAGCAGACACGCGGCGGCAGCCGCAATGCGGAGAACTGTTTTCTGTGTGATCCGGGCAGCCCGGTTATGATCCTGCATCAGTACAGGATCGGTGACCGTCTGTCCGACGGAGTAATGCAGATTTGCAGCACGGACAAAGCGTGATTCTTCATCAAGCAGCACGGCATATGCCGGATGACATTCCATGACCAGATATTTCATGTTTCGGCACCTCCCTTCAGCACCTGCATGATATGGCCGCGCAGAATTTCGTAGCCGTTCGTGCAGATCAGCAGGACGGCGACAAGATATTTCCGGTGGCGCTCCAGTGATTTCCGTTCGACATCCGCACCCTGAGCGAGTCTTGCGAGCGGTACCCGTTTCGTGCGCAGAAATTCCTCCAGGATCTCCGGATTGTTCCGCGCATACGCAATGGCTTTCCGGCAGACCGTGAGGGTTCTTTCTTGTTTCGGCGCATTTTCGGCGATATCCGTCATCGAAACGCCGAATTCTGTCATCTGTGCCGAGAGCTCGCTGATCTCATCCTGTGTGGCCTGTCGGATCTGTTGTTCTTCGTATGCGTCATGCGGATCAGCCAGCGTATCGAGCAGCTCTGTCTGATCGTCTGCGGCTGCTGTATTGAGAGAGATCTGCCCCCGGTTCTTTTTTTCCCGTCTGTAGTTGTCAATCAGCCTGCTTCTGATCTGAAGTGCGGCATATTTCAGAAAAGAGCCGCGCAGCAGTGAATAGCTGCATATCGCTTCGTAAAATGCAAACATTGCAATACTGAGCTCGTCATCCTCCGGTTCCGGCTGACGCTTCAGGTATTTCGCGGCTTCAGAGCGGATAAACGGCATATAATCAGCGATCAGTGCATCAGCAGCATTGCTGTCCTGCTTCGCTTGCCTGACACGGGATATGAGATGCTGCACATCAGGACTCATGTACATCACTCCTTATTATATTCAGAATACGCATCGTTCTATCCGAAAACGGGGTATCTCCAAAAATATTTTCTATTTTTTTCAGTTTCTGCATGCGATTTCAAAGAAACCGCCGCAAGGTCAGTGCGGCGGTTTTGGATTCAGTGAACGGTACTGCTGCGAACGATCTCCCGCAGCGGGAGGATAAAGGGCGCAGAGAAACTCAGCTCGTCGATTCCCATTCTCAAAAATGTCTGCGTCAGCGAAGTGTCTGCTGCCGGCTCACCGCAAATGCCGACCCAGGTATTGTGCGCATGGGCGTTTTTGACCGTCAGCTCTATGAGTCTGAGAACGGCCTCGTGATGCGGGTCTGCAAAGGCATCGAGCCCGGGATTCTGTCGGTCGCATGCAAGTGTGTACTGTGTCAGATCATTCGTGCCGATGCTGAAGAAATCGACCATCGGTGCCAGACGGTCACTGATGACTGCGGCGGCAGGTGTTTCGATCATAATACCGATCTCCACATTGTCACTGTACGGAATCCCCTCCGCTTGTCCGCGCCGATATCCAGTGTGCGAATGATGACCGGTCTGTCCTCCATGCGCGTCAGCACCTCACGGTATGCGTCAAACTGCTGTGCCTCGGTGGGGCAGTCGCTGTGTTCCAGATACAAAAATTCCGAGCGGAACAGTCCGATTCCGCCTGCATCGTTTGCAAGCGCTGCATCCGCGCCGTCCGTTCCGCCGATATTGGCGCAGATCCGGATCTCGTGCCCGTCCCTGGTGATATTCGGCTTGCCTTTCAGCTCCAAGAGAAGCTGTGCGCGGCGGGAATCCGCTTCCTGCCGGATACGGTAGACCTGCTCAGTCTCTTGCTTACAGGTTCTCAGACATGAATTTCTGAACAGCCTCTGCGGCAGCGGCCTCATCAGGCCCCTCAACCGTAAAGGTCACGGTATCGCCGCACTTTACCCCAAGTCCCATCAGCATCATGAGCTTGGTCACTTCGACACTCTTTTCCCCTTTAGCGATTGTGATTTTCGTGCCGGCAAAGCCCTTTGCCAGCTTTGCAAGGAGACCGGCAGGTCTTGCGTGGATGCCGACTGCATCCTGTACGGTGTATTGAAATGTTTTCATAATCTATCGTTTCTTCCACGTAAATGCTCATCCTGTGAGCGATGCCCCTTGCTGTTACCATTATAGCATATTATCTCAAAAAGTGCAATGGGAACGGTCAGAAAAATCTACAGTGAGATAGCATGTGATCAAAATCGGAGCCGGGCACTGCCCGGCTTCAGTTTGTCGAGAAAGTGTCTCCGACGGATTCAAAATGGGGGCGCCCCTCGCTTCGCTGTGTCGAGTTTGCTGCGCAAACATCGAGCC
>CAMNJD010000185.1 GCA_946540705.1 uncultured Ruminococcus sp.
GGCAGTGCCGGGGGAAGGTGCTGAACTGCCGCGCCTCCAATCCAAATGAAAAAATCAAAGACCGCCGAAGCGTCTGGTGCGTCTTGCGAATTCAACGATCGCCTTGTCGAGCTCCTTGCCGTCGAAATCGGGGAAGAGCGTATCGCAGAAATAGAATTCCGCATAGGCACACTGCCAGAGCAGGAAATTCGAGAGCCGCTGCTCGCCGCCCGGACGGATCATGAGGTCGACGTCGGGCATGCCTGCGGTATAGAGGTTCTGGGCAAAGAGCTCCTCGGTGATATCATCGGGCTCAAGCCTGCCCTCCTTGACGAGCTGTGCGATGCGCTTTGCCGCGGAGGTGATCTCTCTGCGGGAGCCGTAGTTTGCGGCGATGCCTGCGGTCATCATCTCGAATTCGCCGGTATCGTGCTCAAGGTCGGTGAACATTTTTTGCAGATCGGGCTCGAAATCGCCGCGGTCGCCCAGCAGCACCACGCGCACGCGGTCGTCGAAATACTTGTATGCGAGCTTGATGTACTGCCGGAACAGATCCATCAGCGCATGCACCTCATCGTCGGGGCGCTTCCAGTTCTCGGTCGAGAATGCGTAGAAGGACATATACTTGACGCCGATCTCTCTGGCGTGGCGCAGCAGCTTATGGAAGGTCTTTGCGCCCTGCACATGTCCGAAGGTGCGGGGCATGCCGCGCTTTTTCGCCCAGCGGCCGTTTCCGTCCATGATGATCGCGATGTGACGCGGCATCATATCCGCCGGAACGGGCGGTTCAATTTGTTTTTTTGCCATGCTGTAATACTCCTTGCAGTGAGCGCTGATGCGTGAGAATCAGATGCTCATGATCTCCTTTTCCTTCGCGGCGACGAGCTTGTCGATCTCCTCTGTATAGCGGTCGGTAAGGGTCTGTGCCTTTTTCTCGCCGTTTTTCTGGTCATCCTCGGTGATCTCGGAATCCTTTTTCAGCTTCTTATACTTTTCAAGGAGATCTCTGCGCTCGTTGCGGACAGCGACCTTTGCCTCATCGCCGTACTTCTTGACGGTCTTTGCGAGTTCCTTTCTGCGGTCCTCGGTGAGCTGCGGGAACACCAGGCGGATGGCCTTGCCGTCGTCGGTCGGGGTGATGCCGAGCTCAGAGGCAAGGATTGCCTTGGTGATGGGGCGGATCATCGAAGGATCCCACGGGGTGATGAGCAGCATTCTGGCTTCCGGCACAGACACTGCCGCGACCTGATTGATCGGGGTCGGGGAGCCGTAGTAATCGACGGGAATCTTGTCGAGCACTGCGGGGTTTGCGCGTCCCGCACGGATCGTGCCGAATTCGTTTTGCAGTCTCTCAATGGTTTTCTTCATCGCCTTTTCGGAGGCATCGAGCTTTTCCTTCATCAGTTCGTTCATAACATTCACTCCTTAACAGAAAATTTTGTAAAATGACCGGGAAACCGGATTATTCCGGGAGAATGAGCGTGCCGAGGGATTTACCCATGCAGGCATCGTAGATATTGTCAGGTCTGGAGAGGTCAAAGACGAGCATGGTCATGCCGTTGTCGCGGCAGAGAGCGGCAGCGGTGGAGTCCATGACGCCGAGCTGACGGTTCACGACATCGGTGAAGGTCAGTGTCTCATATTTGACGGCATCGTCATACTTATTGGGATCCTTGTCGTAGACGCCGTCTACCATCGTGGCTTTCATGAGGATATCCGCCTCGATCTCGGCAGCACGGAGCGCAGCGGCGGTATCGGTCGAGAAGAACGGGTTGCCGGTGCCGCAGCCGAAAATGACGATTCTGCCCTTTTCAAAGTGGCGGATCGCACGGGAGCGGATATAGGGCTCCGCGACATTGGTCATGGTGAGGGCGGTCTGCACGCGGACCTCGCAGCCCAGATGCTCGAGCGAATCTGCAAGGGCAAGGGCGTTCATGGCGGTTGCGAGCATGCCGATGTGGTCTGCTCTGGTTCTGTCCATTGCGCCGGAGGAGCGGCCGCGCCAGAAGTTTCCGCCGCCGACGACGATGCCGACCTCCACGCCCGCATCGGAGCAGCGCTTGACGGCGCGGCAGATCGGCGTGATCGTGTCATAGTCGAGGCCTGTCTTTTTGCTGCCGGCGAGCGCTTCGCCGCTGAGCTTTAAGAGTACACGCTTATATTTCAGTGCCATAATTAGGATATACCTCCGAAAATCATGATATACAATAATCATTATACACGATTTTCTTCGTTCTGTAAAGAGGAAACCGGAAATTTTTTATTGTTTTTGCAATTTTACATGCTGTTCGGGCAGCTTGCGGGCGCCGCGGGGCATCTGTACCGCGCCCGACGTATGAAAAAGGGCGGGCGAGCCGTGGGCTTTGCTGCACAAGGGCTGCGGCAGAGGCGTTTTTTCGCCTGTACAGGCAGATCCGGGGCATCGCGGGGCATCTGTACCGCGCCCGGTGCATGAAAAAGCGCGGGCGAGCCGTGGGTTTTGCTGCCCAAGGTGTGCGGCAGCGGCGTTTTTTCGCCTGTACAGGCAGATATGGGGGCATCGCGGGGCATCTGTACCGCGCTCGGTGCATGAAAAAGCGCGGGCGAGCCGTGGGTTTTGCTGCCCAAGGTGTGCGGCAGAGGCGTTTTTCGCCTGTACAGGCAGATATGGGGGCATCGCGGGGCATCTGTACCGCGCCCGGTGCATGAATCAGCGTGGGCGAGCCGTGGGTTTTGCTGCCCAAGGGACGTCTGAAGGCGCAGAATCCCGTACAGAGCGCTATATTTCGTGCTTCGGAGCATGTATTTCCCCTGCATCTGGAGGGAACATCTGTTTTTGGACAAAGTAAACGAATTGAACCCCCGGATTTTCTACGAAAAAACGTTTTTACGGGGCAAAAAATTTTTTTCAGGGCCGTTTCAACAGCTCATGATCCGCGTAAATACGCCGCTTTTTGCCGGTTTCAACAGGTGCGGATGTTGAAAACCGGTTGTACGCCGGCAATACCGCAAAATTCACGTATTAACGGGATATTTACAATTATTGTAACAGTGTTGCTCAGATTTACGGACGAAAAAAAACAAATAATTTACTCTTGACAACCGGCCGGACATGGGGTATAATAGCAATGGATCGAGTGGGCGGCTCAACCGCTGGAAGGCATCGCAAACCACTGCGGGGGCATGAGCTCAACGGTCCGTCTGTACAGAAAGCGATAGAAAAGCAAAAAGCGGAACAAAGGAAAAGACGCAGCAGGGATGTTGGTACCATCCGCTGGGCCGCACCGGTTTCCGCCCTGATTATCACAGGGAGGCCGGTGTGTTTTGTGTCTCATGTGCGCGTATGCGCGGGACACATGCATCAGAGGACAGCTCCCTTCACGCGGCAGAATCCGGAAGACCGGCCGCGAAGAAGGGAGGCGCTGACTGTGGGACAGACGAGTATGTCAGGACGTCAGACAGTCCTTATGGATCAGCGCGGCAGAATCAGCTTCCCGTCCGGATTCCGGGCGTCGATCGGCGAGGTTCTGTATATCTCCCCTGCACAGGACGAGCGTCCGGTTCTGGTTGTCCGCTCAGAGGCCGGCTTCGATGCCGAATGCGACCGCATCCGTGCGGTCTGCACCGAGGAGGGACTTGATGAGGAGGATACCGTTGATGAGATCCGTGATTTCACAATGGACACTGTTCGCATCAGCCCGGACAAGAACGGCAGAATTACGCTTCCCGCAGAGCTGATCGCATACGCAGGCTTTCAGAGCAAGGTTGTTGTGGTCGGCGTTCAGGGCTTCGCAGAGCTCTGGGATGAGGAGACCCTCGCAAAGCACGAGGCAATCCGCAAGCAGCTCAGACAGCTCCGCCGCAAGAAGAAGGAAGCGGCAAAGGCTGCGAAGCTCATGGAAGAGGTGTGAGGCACGGCATGGCAGAGATCGGCGTTTATCACGTTCCGGTGATGCTCAGTGAGGTGCTCAGGGATCTGGATATCAGACCCGGGGGCATCTATCTGGACGGAACGGCAGGCGGCGGCGGCCATTCGCACGCGATCGCGGAACTGCTGACAGAGGGCGGACAGCTCTTTGCCATGGACAGGGACCCCGATGCGGTTGCGGAGGCAGGCGCTAGGCTTGCGGGACTGCCCGCACAGGTCATCCACCGAAACTTCACCGAGCTCGGCACGGTGCTCGCAGAGCATCAGACCAAGGCCGACGGCATCCTGCTGGACCTCGGCGTCAGCTCGCATGAACTTGACGAGGACAGCAGAGGCTTTTCCTATCACAGAGATGCACCGCTCGATATGCGCATGTCGCAGGAGGGGCGCACCGCTGCCGATCTGGTCAATACGCTCGCAGAGGACGAGCTGAGCCGGATCATCTTTCAGTACGGCGAGGAAAAATTCGCCCGTCAGATCGCGTCGCGCATTGCCGCAGCGCGTGAGACAAAACCCATTGAAACGACCCTGGAGCTCGCTGAGCTGATTAAGGCCGCTGTTCCGGCAAAGGCCAGACGCGACAAAAACCCCTGCAAAAAAACCTTTCAGGCCATCCGAATTGCTGTCAATGACGAGCTGAACTGCCTCTCCTCTGCATTGGAGACAGCGTTTCAGTCTCTGAAGCCGGGCGGCAGACTGGTGATCCTGACCTTCCACAGTCTGGAGGACAGAATGGTCAAGCAGGCATTCGCGAAATGGTGTCAGGGCTGTATCTGCCCGCCGGAGTTTCCGGTCTGCGTCTGCGGAAAAAAGCCGCAGGGCAGACTTGTCCACCGCAAGCCGCTGACTGCCTCCCCCGAGGAGCTCGCGGCAAATCCCCGCAGCAGAAGCGCGAAGCTGCGGGCAATCGAAAAGCTGACCGCTTCATAAATAAAACACGGCGGCTGAAACATAAATAAAAAAACCGCGCAAACAGAACAAAACGAAAATCCCAAAAGAAAGAAGACCCTTTTCCAGAATTGCCGTAATACAAAAGAAAAGAAGACAGGACACAGACGAGTGTGCGTGGCTGCGGCTGCCGGTACAGATGCCAGAAAAAAGATGCACGGCCGGCAGCCTGCGGCGAACAAGCCGGAAAACACACGACGGAGGTGATTCCGTTGACACCTGATGAATTCAGACATACATTCGGCTCAGACGGAACCCTGACCGCCGAGGAGCGCAGAGAGATGACGCTTGTCAATCTCGCACGCAGCAAGGCCTCAAAGGCCAGGCGCAAAAAACAGCGCCGTCAGAAAGCGGCAGAGAAAAAGCTGACGGAAGCCGAAAAGCGCGAAAAAGAACAGCAGCGCATCAAGGAGGAGCGCGATCTGCGCCGCTCCCTGAGCGAGGCAAACCGCCGGGAGGCAGGACTCGGGCTGACGGCAGACCCGATGCCGGAGCCCGAACGGCATGATGAACCGGAGACAGAACCCCCTCAGACGGCGGATTTCCCGCAGCCGCCTGAGATACAGGATGATCCCATTGACATCAGCATTCCGGAGGAGAAAAAAACAGACTCCGATCCCGAACCGCCCCTTGAGAAAAAACAAAAGCGATCCGCAAAGCACAGCACCGGGCAGATCTCCCGTGCAGCCGGCGGCCGCTACACAGAGGGCAGAGCGCGCACCAAAAAGGATGCCAACCGCATCACCGCAGGCGGCGCGGTCATGTTCGGCCTGCTGACGACAGTGCTGATCGGACTGGTCATTTACGGCAGAGTGCAGACCAACGAGCTCTATACCGAGATCGCGGATCTCCAGACGGAGTACGACAATCTGGTATCGGAGAATGTCAGCATGAAGTCGGAAATGGAAGGCAAGATGACCGTCAAGAACATTCAGGAATATGCCGAGAATGTGCTGCATCTCATGCCGCTGAACCAGTCGCAGATCGAATATATCCAGCTTCAGACAGAGGACGAGGTCACGATCACGGAGCCCGAGGAGAGCTTCTTCGTCCGCGTCAATGACTATCTGAGAAGATTTTGGGAATTCCTGAGCGGAAAGTAGCATAAGATTGATTGACTGCGGAGATAAACAGACAGTCAGATACAAAGTGTGTAGAACAAAAGAACAGGCTGAAAGCTGAACGGTACAACAAAAACATACAGTGCCGTGAAGCGGAAACGTACCGGAATGTACAGCGGCGGCAAACAAACAGACATGCCGCGGCAATCGCCGTGCAGGATCCGGTGCGCGGATCGTGTTGTCCGCTTCTGCGGGCAGACGGAGCCTGTAGAGAGACAGCAGGCGGAAGCGGATATGCTTACCGCCTGTTTTTTACATATCCGGTCGGAGAGGAGTGGGTACATGCCGGAGAATGCAAAGCGCCGCATCCGGGCATCCGGAAAGCAGACATGGAAGCGCGGATTCCGTTCCAAGGGCCCTTCCACGAGCATGAAGGTCCGTGCGAATGCCGTGATCCTTTCGGTGATCCTTTGCTGCGCTGCCGCACTGACGATCAACCTGTTCCGCATCATGGTCATCCAGCATAAGGAATACACAGATAAAGCAAACTCCCGCCAGTTCGGAACAACTGTGCTTCCGGCTGCCCGCGGTTCGATATATGACGCAAACGGTGCCGTGCTCGCGCAGAGTGCGACGGTCTATCAGATCTTTCTGGATCCCTCGCTGTTCCGCACCGAAATGGAGCTGGTGGAGGAGCGCAACAAGGAGCTGGAGGAGTCCGCGAAGAAAAAACGCGAGGCCGGCGAGAGCGTGCAGGCCGATACCGTCGATCCGGACGAAGTGAAGGAGCAGCTCATCACCTACCTGACGGAGACGCTTGAGCTCACGGAAGAAGAATACGGCAAGCTCCGCGCAGCCTTTGACAGCGATT
>CAMNJD010000186.1 GCA_946540705.1 uncultured Ruminococcus sp.
GCCGCGACCGGAACTGATCGGCGGGAAACCGGAGATTGTCAAGGTGCAGGCTTCCCCGGAACAGCGGGCGTATGTGCGTGAACTGGCGGCAAGAGCACAGCTGATTTCATCCGGTGCGGTTGATCCGCATATCGACAATTTGCTCAAAATCACGGGAGAAGCAAGACTGATCGGCATGGGCAATCGTGCGGTTGCGGCAATGTACCGACAGCGCGTGGAGGGCGAGCTGCCGGAGGGTTTCATGGAGGACGAACCCGGCAAGGTCGATGCCTGCATTGACCGTGTTATGCAGTATTACGGTGAAACTGCGGAGCAAAAAGGCGTGCAGATCATCTTCTCGGATATTGCAGTTAACAGTGACAACGGCAACTTTTCCGTTTATGAATACATCCGTGAAGAGCTGATCGCCCGCGGCATTCCGAAGGACGAGATCATCTTTGCACCGAAAGCGGACAGCAAGGAGCGTGAAGCGATCTTCCGCGACATCAACGACGGAAAGTACCGCGTTGTCATCGGTTCGACCGGCACGATCGGCACGGGCGCGAACATTCAGCAGCGGCTTTATGCACTGCATCATGTGGACATTCCGTGGAAGCCCTCGGACTTTTCACAGCGCGAGGGCAGAATTTTGCGGCAGGGCAACACTTTTCCTGAAGTGCGGATTCTCAATTATGTCACCGAAGGAACGCTGGATTCCTATTTGTATCAGGTGGTGACGGATAAGGCAAGATTCATCGCGCAGCTTTTGGATGATGAATGTCCGGCGCGTGTTTCCGAGGACTGCGACGAAAAGGTGCTGACCTACGCAGAACTGCAAGCAGCGGCGGAGGGCAACCCCGATTTCAAAACGCGCATCGAGCTCTCCAATCGGATTGCAGAGCTGACCGCGCTCAAACAGGCGCACCTGCATGAGCAGGGGAAGATGCAGAAGCGTGTTGAGCAGATTCCGCAGGAGATCGCGCAGATTAAAACGCAGATCGCACAGATGCAGAACGACCAGAAGTCTGCGGCGGCGATGCGGGATTCAGAGGGCAAGGTCAAGTCCTTCGATCTCGTCACGCCGATGCGGACGATTCGCAGGCATGAGGACATCAACGCATTTCTGCACGAGCAGATCACGAAGCGCATCGAGCGCCCGTTTGACGAAATGCAGTTTTTCCGGATCGGAGGCTTTACGGTTTCCGTTGAGATTCGTCCCGGCGAAATGAATGAAGCAATGCTTGCGGTCAAGGGCAAGCGCGAACCGTCGTATGTGATTCAGGTCGGCAGCGCGGCGAATGCGGACAACTGGCAGCGCATCGTCAACTTCCTCGACGGTGCGATTGAAAAAGCAATCTCGGACAGTGAGACGAGGATCACCAAGCTGGAAGCCGATCTGAAACAGGCGCAGGAGCGCGTCGGTGTTCCGTTTGACGGTGAGGCAGAACTGACAAATGCGCAGACGGACTTCGCGGAGCTGGAAGCGCGGCTCTCCGGTTTGTCCGAGCAGCAGGACGAAGTCATTGACCCGGACGAAACCGATGAGGAAGAAACCGATGAGGAACGCGCAGAGCGCGAAGCATACCAGAGCCAGACCGATGACGACGACCTCCCGATGCTTCCGGACGGCAACGCATCGGCACGCGGACCGAGAAGATGACAGATGAAGAACGCTCCTGCTTTTGCGGGAGCGTTCCGATTCGGAAAGGAGTTTTCATGAGACAGGAAGAATACAAAGCACTGGTACAGGCTGCACGCGAGACTGATCTCGTCGAATACTTCCGGCGAAACGGTTTCACTGTGGAGCGCAAGGGCAGCGAGTATTATGTGAAAGAATACCCGTCGCTGTGCATCAAGCCGTCCACAAATCAATGGTTCTTTCACTACACGCGCGAGGGCGCGACGAATAATTCGATTAACTGTCTGACAAAGGTTCTCGGCATGGACTTCAATCAGGCAGTTTTTTCATTGACCGGACAGGACATTTCCAGATTGCGCTCTTCGGATTATCCGAAAGCGCAGCGTCCGGCAATGACCTCGCCGCCGAGACCGCCGCGCAGGGAACCGGAGAAAAAAGAGCTGCAGATGCCGGAGCAGTCGGCACATACCGGTCGGCTCTTTGCATATCTCTGCCAGACGCGGAAGATTCCGCCGCACATTGTCGAGGAGCTGCTGCACACCGGTTTGCTCTACCAGAGCGAGAACACAGTGCATTGCCAGCGTGACGGACAGGAGCGCACCTTCCGAAACGCAAACGCGGTCTTTGTTCACCGCAGCAGCGACGGTCAGGCAATCGGCGCGGAGATTCAGGGGCTCAATTCGTTCAAGCGATTCAAGAGTATGGCACCCGGTACCGGCGACAGTGTGTTCATGTTCACACCGGTCGCAGCGCGTGACGGTAAAATGCACCGCGCGTATCTGTTTGAATCTGCGATTGACCTCATGTCATTCTACTCATTCTGCAAACAGAAAGAATTGTTGGAGGGCTCCGCGCTGATTTCGATGGCTGGACTGAAACCGTCCGTGCCGAAGCGTTTGCAGGCAGAGGGCGTGCAGATCATCTCCTGCGTGGACAGCGATGAAGCCGGTCAGCGGTTTGAACGCGACAACGGCTTTGCGCGTTCGGACAGTGTGCGCGAGAAGCTCGATGACTTCGGCTTCAAGGACTGGAACGAGCGTCTGGTGTTCGCTGCGAATCACCCGGACATTGATCTGCGGACGGTTCACCGTGAACAGATCGAGCAAATCACAGCAAGGAGGGCGCACTGATGGCAGCAAGGAAAAAGAACCGCGGTCCGGTTGACACTTTCATGAACCGTGACGCGGTGAACGGCATGCTCTACGCACTGGACTGTTTCATCAAAGCGGAGCCGGACAATATCTGGGCGGAGTACGCAGCCTATCTGAAAAACAAAGTGATTCAGTACGGGCGCACGTTCACCAGTCACGATGAAGACACCGCGGCGATCTATTTCTATGAGGACGAAGCAGCGACGATGATCAAGCTGCTCTCGTTCTTCATCTTCATCACGGCAAAGCCCGGTGATGATTATTACGCGCTGATTGAACAGAAGAAGTGGTCGGTTGCAGCGGCAAGTGAAACAGAAACGGAATGAGAAGGGTTCGGGAAGCTCCCGACTGCGGAGCAGAATAAGCCGTCAAGGTCGCAGACCTTGCCCAATGAACGAAGCGCCGCTTCGTGCTCCTGTTCTGATGAGCCGGAAACGGCTTGTCAGAACGGATATTGGGTAGCACTTATCCGGAGGGGCACGTTTTTCGCGTTTTCACACAATTTTCACATCGGGGTTACCGGCTGAAAAGGAAAAAGGGAGGTCAGCATGGAACAATTCAGTATCAGCTTCACGCTCGGAAAGGCAGCAGCACCGCACGGCGCGAATCCGAATCACAACAACCGACGGTTTACCGCATCGAATGTGGATGAAAAACGAATTATTGACAACATCATATTCCGGCAGCAGGATGTGCGCGATGCGTACCGACAGTTGTTCGACCGGGCATTGCAGACGTATAACGCCAAGCAAAAACGCCGCGACAGAATCATCCCGGACTACTATTTACATATCGCCGAAAGCAAACGTGAGGAAGCGTTCTATGAGATCGTTGTGCAGTTCGGCGACAGTGAAACATCGCCCTGCGGATCGGAGCGGGGCGATCAGGCAAAGCAGATGCTGCAAAGTTATATGCGCGACTTCCAGCGGCGCAATCCGAATCTGTATGTGTTTAACGCGGTGCTTCACATGGACGAGGCTTCCCCGCATCTGCACATCGACTTTATTCCGTTTTACACAAAAGGGCGGAAGAACGGATTGCGCAAAGGTGTGTCGATGAAGTCCGCGTTGATTGAGCAGGGATTCCGACCGCGCAGTCCGAAGGAAAATCAGTTGGTGATGTGGGAGTTTGCAGAGCGTTCGGAAATGGAACGTGTGCTTCGTGTTCATGGCTTTTGTCGGGACAACAAGGAACTCCGTCGGAAACATTATACAGTCGATGAATACAAGATTCAAAAGGAAACACAAAGGATGCTTGATCTGATGGATTCTTATCTTTCTGTTAGTCCGTCAGATCGGGATGATGAAAAGATCAGGCAGATGAGAATGGACATCAACGCAAGCAAGAGACGCATTCTTGAACTGGAGGCGGCGCAGCAGTCGCCCTAT
>CAMNJD010000187.1 GCA_946540705.1 uncultured Ruminococcus sp.
AGGGGAAGATTGGGGCTTGGGGAAAGTACCCCGTAGGGCTGCTTTCCCCATTCAAAATAGCATCGCGAAGCGATACCTTATTCTATTTAATCGTTCTAAACCACCTTTTTTGTGCGAGAATCCACCCAAATCTTTATCAGCCCAAAAAAATGAACAGTATGACAGCATGGGGGCAAAATCGGCGCCGGGCACTGCCCGGTTGCATATGATACAGAAAAGTGCAGCAGATTCAAACAAAGCCGCCCGGTCTGCACCGGACGGCTCTGCTTCATCTGTCTGTTATTTGAACCGGACTCCCCAGTTCGATTTTGCACTGACCTTACTGTAAAGCCGCGTCATCGCTTTCTGCTTCGAGGTCTTGAACATCAGCGTGATCGCAATGATCATCACAACGGACACGCCTGCACCCAGCGCGATCGACATGGTCGAAGCCTTCATCAGGATCAGCACGGCAACCCATACCACGATCAGCGCGACCAGAATCATCGGCAGGCAGAAGTTCGTGAAGTTTCTGTCCTTGATCTTGATATAGCGCTGGATCTCCTTGGTGTTGAAGCTCTCGTAATGACGTGCAATGAAGTTGTCCGGCCTCGCCCACTTGCAGAAGGACTTGAGGCTGTCAAACTTGATCGTATAATCCTGCTTGGTATAGGTAATCCGATAATATACCGTGATACTTCCGTCTTTATTGGGATCGGCCCCCATGATATGCACGATCGTGCCGGCCGGAACCTGATTGCTCATCGTCTTTGTCACAAGGAACTTTCGGTCGATTGCCTCATCAATATCATTCAACATGTATGTCATACAGAACACCCCTTAAATATGTTTCAATATCGAGCTACAATCTACTCTTTTTTCTAAGCAGAATACTGTTTCTTACATATATACAATTATACCATAACGATTAAAAAAAAGCAAGGGGCATATCTGAAATTTTACATATCCGACGTTTTTCACAACGTAGGCGAAAATATTTCCGGTTCATCTTGTCTATTATGCGCAAATAAAAAGAAAAGGATGCGATCGTTTCATCCGACATCATATTTTCTTAACAATTCATTCATTATTTAATCATTCTTTCATTTTCCGTCCGGAAAGCTCGTGAAAACATCCCGCTCAACCGCAGGGAGTCCGTATTTTTCCTTCGCGTCTGCGATCGCCCGGATCAGGAACGCCATATTTCTACCGAGGTTCCGCATGGTCTGAAGTCCCTCGGCATCCTTCCGCACATCTTCTGCGGTGAAGCCGTGAACCTGATTCCAGTAGGTGCTCGATGCGACCGGCATGCCGGAGATCGTGAAGTATTTGTTCAGGACGTCAAAGGACGCGGTATTTCCGCCGCGGCGGCAGCTTACGACTGCTGCGCCGACCTTCATGTGCTTCTCAAACGGTGAGCTGTAGAACAGCCGGTCGAGGAATGACAGCAGCGTACCGTTCGGGGAACCGTAATAGACCGGGCTTCCGATGACAAGGCCGTCTGCGGCTGCGAATTTCGCCGCGGTTTCGTTCACGGGATCCTTGTCAAAGACACATTTCCCGGTGTTTGCACAGGAATTGCAGGCAATGCATCCCCGGATATCCCTGCTGCCGACATGAATCAGCTCTGCGGTGATCCCCTCCGCCTCCAGCGTACATCGGAGCTCCTCAAGTGCGGCGGCAGTGCAGCCCTGCGGATGCGGACTGCCGTTCAGAAGTAAAACATGATGTGCCATATGATCTCCTCCTCAGAAAAATGCAGTGCGGCTGCTGACCATTCCGCACGATTGATGTACCAATTCAGTCCTCGGCAAAAAGGCAGGCAGATATCTTCAAGAGATGGCTGGGACATCAATATAATATGAGTATAACACAAACGCGGATAAAATGCAAGCGGCGGCATGTTTGTCAGGAATACCTGTTTGAACAGCTAACCGGAGTCATGCGATATGCACGGCTCCGGTTCTGCTTTGCCTGCGGTAAACCGGCACCGATTGCCCCGTATTCTGAATCACCGGACATCGGGCGGCTGAAATTCCGCTTTCTTACGAACGCTTGCCCGGCTGCTTCGGAGCAGCCGCTTTCTGGTGTTTGGCCTCATTTGTCTTCTTTTGTGCAGCGGCTTCTAAATCGCGCTTTTTTTCTTCAGCAGTCACGAGCTTTGCATGTCTTGCAAGCTCATCAATGAGCTTGCCGCCGGTCACCTTGGTTTTCATCTCATCCAAGGATTCCCAGTCGGTCACGGTACTTATCATCTGCTTGAAATCCGGCCGTTTGCGAATCTCATCGGCATAGGTGCGGATCTCGGCCATGCGGATTTCACGCTGCTTTTCCTCAGGCAGCATATTCGCGAGCTGACGCTGCCGTTCCTCTGACTGATTCTCCTTCGCTTTCACAATTTTATTCCAGATCTCATCAGCTTTGTTCTGTCCGGCTTCTTCGAGCGCATCTGCGGCGCTTTGGCGGTGAGCCATATTCTCATTGATTTCCTGCAAAGACAGACTTTTCTTTTCCGAACGGCCGTCATTCATATCCTTTTCATAGAACATTGTCTGCATTCCGACACGCTTCAGCAAAGAGGCTGCAATCATCTCAGAGGCTGCTTTTGTCAGGATCGTCTTGTTCTCTTCAAACTCTTTCTCCGAAGTATAATGTCCTCTAACGATATGCATTCTCAGATATAATACATCAGGTCGGGAGATTTTTCCTCGACAAGCTGTGTATAGTGCGCGGCAATATCCGCGAGCGTCACGCCTGCGGCAATGTCCCGGATCGAATCGGTCATGCGCTGCCAGACACATTCCCCGATCGCATCGGAAATCACAGAAGGCTCAATGCTCTCGAATTCGACGCGGCCGAGCACGGTACTGTCAAGCGCGTCGATCACCTGCTGAAGCCGGATCTCGCTCGCCGGCCGCGCAAGGTAATAGCCGCCCCGTGCGCCCTTGATGCTGCGGATCAGATTCGCATGCTTCAGCAGCGGGACGATCTGTTCCAGATATTTTGCGGAGAGATTCTGCCGCCCGGCGATATTCGCCACCGTCACCGATTCCCCCGCGGAATTGACACAGATATCAATCAGCGCCATAATGCCGCACTCAACCTTTGTCGAGATTTTCATAGAGCTTGCTCCCTTCTGCACTTTACATTCCTACTATTCATACGTATATACTAATTATAGCATATCAAACTATAAAAAGCAAGTGTCAAATCTACCGAATTTCCTACATATCCTACTGAATTAGTATGTGTAAAACAGAGGATAGCCACTATTCATATTGACATAGTATGTATTAAGCGGTAGAATAAAAGAAATCCAGTGCAGAGGAAGTGTTGCTGTGAAATTCAATACTGCGCTGCTCCACTGTTCCTGCCCCTGTGACCCGCAGACCGGCGCAACACTCACACCGATCTATCAGGTCACCTATACGCTGATCGTCCGCAAGCAGGAAGACTGAAACCGGGAAAAGGAGAGAATCACGATGAAAATCACAGTTGCAGGAACCGTCAGGGAGGTCGCCGAGGGGCTGACCGTTGCACAGCTCGTCATTGACGAAAATGTCGAGACACCGCAGTATGTCACCGTGACGGTCAATGATGCATTCGTCGAAAACGGGCAATTCGCAGATACCGTTCTGCATGAAGGCGACAGCGTAGAATTCCTGTATTTTATGGGGGGCGGCAGCGATGGCTCTGACGAATGAACAAATCGAACGCTACTCCCGCCATATCATTCTCAAGGAGGTCGGCGCAAAGGGGCAGAAAAAGCTGCTGAATGCCCGCGTGCTGATCATCGGCGCGGGCGGGCTCGGCGCACCGGCCGCACTCTATCTCGCGGCTGCGGGTGTCGGCACGATCGGCATTGCGGATGCGGATACGGTCGATCTCTCCAATTTGCAGCGGCAGGTCATTCACACAACAGCCGATATCGGCAAGCCGAAGGTGCAGTCCGCAAAGGAGTCGATGGAGGCGATCAACCCCGACGTCAACGTCATCACCTATCATAAAT
>CAMNJD010000188.1 GCA_946540705.1 uncultured Ruminococcus sp.
CCCAACCTGTCACCCACCTGAAATTTAGGGTGACAAATGGGTGACAAATCGCTGTTTTTGCATAGAAAAAGAAAAATCCCGGCAGAGCACAAATTCTGCCGGGATTTCTTGTTTCAACGTATTTACGCAGTTTTTAGATCACTTCATAGCCTCTTCAACAGCAACAGCGCAGGCAACAGTAGCACCGACCATCGGGTTGTTGCCCATCCGGCAAGGACGATTATTCTGCCTTATGATACATGATATTCATTCAAACTCACCGCGAGATAAGCCTGATGCTTTACTGGGAGACATGGAATATTTCAACAAGACTGTACTATTCTCTCAGGACCATCCGGATTCACGCATTCTTCCTAGCTGTTTCACAGGGCGGGGAGTTTTTTTCGACGATTTATAAAAACATAAGCAATCATAATACGCCGGATGCACCCAGGAAAAAACAACCGCATTCAGTATTATTCTTTCGCAGATTTCTACAGCACAGCAGGCACGCTGTCCGGCTGGAAATTCGTGATTTCAGCTGTTTAAGACAAGCTCTAGAAGTTCTTCGTTGTTCGTGGCGATCACTCCCGGCGATGAGGGATTATAGGGCTGTCCGTCCATTCCGCAGACGGTACACCCAGCTTCTCTGCACAGCAAAATGCCGGGATAAATGTCCCATGCATTTCTTGTATACATGACAACCATATCCGTCCTTCCGGAGGCCAGATAGCCGTAATCCAGACTCGCGGCGCCGAAAAAACGAATCTTCATGATCTTATCCTTCAGGGCTGCGACTGCCCTCAGCGTCATGTCTGAGGCTTCTCTGCTTGAATGCGGGAAATCGCCGAAGCTGGCAATCGACATGCTCAGCTCTCTCGGCATAGATACGGTCCGCGTTCCGTTGCAGTATGCACCGTTTCCCTTCTGTGCATAAAACAAATCCCCTGTGCATGTTCTGATCGCGGAGCAGGTAATCACGCCGTCCGCAACGAACGACATCTGGATACTGTACTGCGGGATGGAATTTGCCAGGTTGCAGGTCCCGTCGATCGGATCGATCGTCCATGTCCGCTTCTGAACGACAGTGCGGCTGTTGAATTCCTCGCTGAGGATCGAATCGGACGGGTATTTTTTACGGATCTCACCAATCAGGAAGCTTTCCACATTCTGATCGACTGAAGTGACCAGATCATAAGAGGATTTTTTTTCGATCCTTTTTCCCGAATCGGTAAGGATCTTTGCCTTTTCAGCAGCTTCATTGATCACATCGAGCATAAACTGCATTTCATCACTGTATTCTTCCCTTTGCATATCTTATCCTTCCTGCGAGATTTCTTTCGCATCCTCACACAGCTTTTCAAAGCAGCTGTAATAGAAATCATAAACCGATTTTCCGGAGCTGCTATCATTTGCGTCTCTTTCGATCACGAAGGTCGGATTGTTGTATCCTTCCACACGCGGCGCATAATACTGCAGATAAAGCACACGGCCGTTTACAAAGATCATGTTCAGCCGCGGGATCGCATCGTATTTCAGCAGTTTGACATTCTCATGATGCGTTCCGCTGCATGCGCGCACCGCCTGATTGATGGTAACGATCGTGTTGCTTGCGATATTTCCGTTTCTCTGTCCTTCCTCCGCCTCACGCATGGCGTTGTATTCCGATTCCGGATCCAGAAACAGCATCGTGATCCTGCAGCCTCTGTCGATCGCTCTCCGCAGATTTGCAACGCCGAGATTGAGCGTAAGCTCGTTGTTGGAAATACCGAGGCATTCGATGCTGTCTGCGTTGGCGACGATCGTTTCCATATCATAGATCTTTTGGAAATTGTGTCTGGCAGAAAAAACCTTTCTCATCTCATGGCACAAATATTTCTGCTGTGACTCACGGCTGACAGCTCTGACAGAATTATCGATCCCAAGGGTCTCCAGCAGCAACGGCAGAAACTGTTTGTCATAAAAATCGTTCACTTCATAAATGCTCTTGAAGATAAGCGGATTGATATGCTTGAAGCAGTTGCCTTCCTCCTCGGTGAAGAGTTTTGACATCAGCGTATCGTCATACCTGAAATCCGGGAAGTGGATCGGCAGAAATTTGATATTCCTGTTCTGTAGTGCCGTTTTTACCTCGAAATACACCTGATCGTCCGGATTCAGGCAGTTGTCAAAAAAGCCGGGCGTCAGAAGCATGACAAACACCTTAGCACGGTTGATCACTTCACGGACGGTCTCCGTGAAGTTTTCGCATTTCTTGATACAGACCGGTGCAAAAAAACATGAAAGGTCACCGTAATCCTCATTCTTGTCCGACATATAAATGCTCTTATACAGGGAATCGCCATAGATCCCGCCGGACGACGTGCCGCGGTAGCAGAGAAAGATCTTATATTCTATCATTGTCCTTCAACCTCAGCTTTATTTTCAGGATGGAATAGATGATAATGACATAAACGGATGCCCAGACCCAGGCAGCGGGTTCATTCAGGCAAATCCCTCTGTACCCGTATACGGGCACAACGAAAATACACAGTGCGATCCTGGCAGCCAGTTCCGTGATCCCGGAGCCAAGCGCAAGCTTCGTATATCCCAGACCTTGTATGCACATTCTCAGAACATTCAGGATCCCGAGCAGCCAGAAGAAAGCGCCGACGCTTCTCAGATACAGAGCAGTTTCGCTTACCGTGATCATCTGATCGGCACCCAGCAGAACGGAAGCAAACGTTCGTGCAAACAAAAGCATGACCAAACCCGCGCCAAGTCCGTAGGAAACTCCGAGGACAACGCCGCACCGCACACCGCGGTCAACACGCTTTTTGTTGTGCGCACCGAAGTTCTGCGCCGCGAACACCGATGCACCTGTCGCGATCGCATCAAAGGGGCACATGAACAGCTGCCGGATCTTCGAACCTGTAAAATAGGCCGTCGTGAAAACGCCGCCCAGTGCATTGTTGGTGCTTTGGACGATGATCGTGCCGATCGCCGTGATCGAATACTGCAGTCCTGTCGGGATCCCCATTGCAATGAGATGCAGGCCTGTCTTCCTGTCTCCCAGATGCCGCATGCAGCCTTCCGAAAGAAACCTGTGCAGATAGATATACCGGAAGCACAGAAACGCCGAGAGCCCCTGCGAGATGACAGTCGCAACAGCAGCGCCCCGGATTCCGAATCCGAATACCGCAACAAACAGAAGATCCAGAATGATATTGACGGCAGAGGAACAGAGCAGATAGAAAAACGGCTGCTTGCTGTTTCCGCATGAACGCAGAATGCCCGCGCTCAGATTGTAGGCAAATGTACACGGTATACCGTAAAATGTGATGACCAGGTATTTTTTTGCGCCGTCGGCCAGATAATCCGCAATCCTGAGCATCCGGATGACCGTGTCAACCGACGCGACACAGGCAGCGGTTATCAGAAGGGATAAAACGGCTGAAACTAATATTCCGTTGACGATGTATTTTTCTGTCAGAGCTTTTTCGCCCGCGCCGTAGGATTGCGCGACCGATATCACAAATCCCGCACAGCAGCCGATACAGAATCCGAGCACCAGAAACTGCACGCTGCTTGTGGCGCCGATGCTTCCCAGTGCATCTGCGCCGAGAAATACGGACATGATGTAAGCATCCGCTATGCTGTAGATCTGTTGTAAAAGGTTTCCAAAAATGATTGGAAACGCCAGCCTGATAATAGCAGATGCCGGATGTCCGGAAAGCATATTGATATTTTTTGAATCAGCATTCATATAATGTGTTTTTGTATAGAAACAGACAAGCATCCCGACCGCAAGGTGCTGCACAGAGGCAGGACTTCAGGGCGGGGAAAACAATCGATCAGACCGGGGCAGCTGCCGCCGAAAATGCGATGCGGCTCAAATCAGAGTCAATGCGCCCATCCAGTTTATTATACCAGAACAGGCCGTTTTTTTCAACCCTTTTTTCGTAATTAAGTTGCTGACAGGAGCTTTCGCAGATTGACTGACGCTTATCATAAAACAATGGGGGAGTCTTCGGACTCCCTCATTCATTTACATATATCCACTTGTCGGCATCCTGTTCAGCAGCCGCTCCTCTATGCGCTCTGATTCCCGTTCCAGAACCAGTTTCAGTTGATTTGCCATGCCCGGCATCGAGCACCACGACCGGAGCGGCTGCTGTCCCGACGGTCTGCACGGCATCGGGGTCGTGCACTTTTGTCAGATGTGCAGAGAGCATCATCCCGCCCGCCGAAAGCGTGAGCAATCCCGCGACAAATGCCGCTTTGAGCGCGTATTTCCTGATGAGCTGTTTCATATTGCACCTCGCAGTTCGTTTTGATGCAGTGTATGTGCGGGGGTTCGATTCTATGCAGATCAAGCGGGAAAAGCCAAAACAGGCGGAGCCCCCTCTCAGGGAGCTCAGCCGAACATGTATTTGCTGACTGCGGATTACCAATGCAAAAGTGAGCGCCATGAACACGAAAACTGGATCTGACCGTCACTGGTCGTAATATCCGCGTACAGCTCCGGGTAGCCCTCATATTCGCTATAGCGCAGCGTTCCGCTCTGGAAGGAATCCTTGAAAATCCATTGATGACCAAGCGGATTGGTTTCCTGAAAATCGAAGAACGGCACGGAGCAGTCGTTGATCTCCGCCTCCCATTCATCCAGCCCGTCGATGCTCTGCCGGATATTGCCGTAAAGCGTGAACCCGTCGTAATCCCATGTCCAGTAACCTTTCAGCGTACCGTCATCATTATACAAGGGATCCTTGCCGAAATGACCGGAGATCTGCAGCCGGAAGCTTCCGTCACGGA
>CAMNJD010000189.1 GCA_946540705.1 uncultured Ruminococcus sp.
TCGGAGGCATCAGCCGGGACCGGGAACGGATCACCGTTCATGCGTTTTTCCCATGCTTCGTCCGCATCGCATTCCGCCTCAAACGGCAGATTCATGCCGTTCATCAGCTGGTAGAGACAAATGCCGAGAGAGTAAATATCTGCCTGTGGAGTATATTCCGCCGCTCGCTTTGACGAAAAAATCTCTGGCGCGATATAGGCATCTGAATCTGCGAAAGCCCGGATTGCTCCTGAACGCTTCGGAGGATGAAATCCGCCGAGCTTTGCCGTGCCTGCTGGCGAAAGATAGATTTTGTCAGGCTGAATGTTGCGGTGGGTGATGCCCTGCGAATGTGCAAACTGTAATGCGTATGTGAGCTCCTTTGCAAGCCGGATGACATTTTCCTCACTGCACTGGAATCTCTGCGCGCGAATGCAGTCTGCAATACGCTCCAGAGCCTCCATGCGAATCAGGTAGGCATAGCCCTCAAATTGCCCGTCAACCTGAATCTCCTGCATATCCTCGTCCTGATAGGTGACGATATTCGGGCAGCTTTGCAGCCTGAACAGCAAATCGGATTCCAATTCCGCCTGTTCCTTTGCCTTGGCGATCTGCGCCTGCTTTTGCTCGTCCGTAAAGTATGCTTTCGATGCGGTCAGCGGGACAATTTTGAGCACAGCCGTTTCGGTGCGGTTCATTCGTTTTGATTCCAAACCGAAGATTGCGCTGTCCGGTGATGCGCTGATGAGGTCTTTCAGTTCCCATTTGCCCCACAGGAGCGAAGGTAAAGTCTGCAGGATGTGATTGATGTATTCTGTGTTAGTCATAGTACCTCCCCTATCGCGGATGTTTGTTTGAGCGGCGAAATTGTGCGGTGCTGTCAACGGTCAGACGGATTGCCCGATGTTGCCGGGTGAACAGACACCGTTGACAGAAACTGACAATACAATTTTATATGATTATATCACAAAACGATTTCTCATGTCAAGGCTTCGGTACAATTTATTTGTAAACATTCAGTGAATTTCATGCAATATATACAAACGGATATCCCCGCGAGAATTCTATAACCAGCCGCACGGCACAACAGAATCAAACCGCGTAATTGCTATGCAGTCAAGCAGTTACGCGGTTTTTCTCTCTATTTCGCTGATCAGCTCTCCGCATCGGAGATCGCAGCACTTTCCGATTTCACAGCCATCCGTTTACTGTATTTTTCGGTATAAAACGGGACTGCAATAAAATAAAAATGGCTGAATTCATCCTGCGGCAGCTCAAGTCGGCTCATATCAATTTCCTTTTTGCACATCGTGTCGGCGGAGGGTGTCATGTCAATATAGTCGCAGCCGTCAAACACGCCGCGGACCAATTCGTGGTTCAGATACATCGACACGCGGTATCTGCACGGTGTTCCGCCGCCGAGCATACAAAGCGTGATGCTGTCATCCCCGCTGAACACCGTTTTCGCAATTCCGCCCTGTGAGTTCGCTTTGAGCCGGTCAGCCGGTGTGATGAGACCGTCATTTTTCAGCGCCTCGAGAATGATTTCGTCCGGTTTGTCCAGTACATTTTCGCCGCTTCTCTGATACTGCTTTCGCAGCTCCTCTGTGACCGGCACCTCCGTGTAATTACTGCAAACTGCCGGCGGCGTCAGATCCGTTTTCTGCGTCACAGTCAGCTCTGACGGATAAGGTGCTAAAATGTGATGATGAAAATTCAGTGCGGCATCTGTCGTCTGATCCGTCAGGGTAAAGCTCGGGGTCAGCATGCCGATCGTCTCAACAGACAGCGTTTCGCCCATATCCCCGGCGATCGGTTCAAACGAAATTTTCGGGTGAATGATTTCATCCCGGTCGACCGCGAATGTGTGCATGATCCGATCATCCGGCTCCGTGTCGGTGCGGTACGGCTGCCGGAATCCGTTGACAAAGATCAGCAGCCCGAAATCATTCCGCTTGCCACTGTTGTCAAAAAAATACGGAAAAGTGACGGTCGGTGCGTAATCGAGCACAAGCTCCTTGCCCGGTTCCCATTCAACGCCGCCGCTCCAGGCATAGTCCACATCGTCCTCTTCGGTCTCGTCGCTCACCGCAAACGGGTCATAATCATCTGCCTGTGTTGTCTCTGCAAAGGGGTCATTCGTTGTGACATCCGGCATGGATGCAACCGGCACAGCGGAATCGGGCTTCTCTGCGCAGGCGGTGAGCAGCATGGCGGAACACAGCACGGTCAATAGTCGCTTCATGGTATCACTCCCTTCATGAATGCCAGTTCGTCAAAATCAGGCAGCAATTCTTTTGTACTGCCGTCCGCGGATACATAATAAAAATTGTTGTCTTTTACATCGTGGCAGTACAAACCGTTTTCGACTGCATAAATACGCCGCGTTTTGCTGACCGGAAGTGTTTCAGCACAGCCCTTTTGCATGTCATATCGGCACAGATCCCACATATCATTGATAAAATACAGATACCCGCAGGTCGCCGCAAGATTCTGCGTTTTGCCTTCATAAAGGCGGGTTTCGGTGCCGGTTTGCAGATCGCAGCAGACAATGCTGTCTGTACGCTGCATGAAAAGCTGCCCGCTGTGCACAAAAAAGCTGCTGATTGCAATATCCTCCGGCATACCGTTCGGAATATACTGACCGAAACCGAATAAAATATCCCGGTCCTCTGTATCGTATGAGGTGCGCTGATAGATGACCTGCTCTGAAAAATCCCGTATATCAAGCGCAATGATTTTGCAGTGATGCTGTTCATTGTCCGTCACATAACAGACCGTATCGCCCTCAATATACAGCTTTGTGTTGGCGATATTCAAAGCCGTAAAACAATCGTGAATCAGCGGAACGGTCTCGCCGCTGTCATGAAAAACGATCGCTTTTCCGTACTGCTCACTGTCCGCAACAGAAAAATCCCGTTTCTCCCGCAGATAGCTCCACGAATCGAATACAACGCCGTTCAGATCGGGCGCGGCAGGCTGCCCGGCGCATCCCGTCAGCAGCAAACACGTCAGCACCGGAAGGAACCTTCGGCGCGGTATTTTCCATCCGCAAAATGCAAACAGACCGAGCAGAAACAGCAGCAAAATCAATACAGCAGAAATGCAAGCTGTTTCACGATACTGCGCCGGTGTGACGGTCAGATATTCCTGCGCACCGGGGCGCACGGGAAATCGGCTTTTGAGAAATCCGCAGGAGAGCAGAAAGCCCAGCGGCGTCGGGAGCAGATATTTCATTGCACTTTCTGAAAACAGCATCAGCGGCATGAACACGCAGAGTGCACCGAGAAACGCCGCAGACATTGCGCGCCTGAGCAGTGCGGACAGGCAGAGCAGCAGCACCGTCAAAAATACCGCGCCGAAGCAGCGGTTCAGAAGCGTCAGCGCGGCTGCCCCGTAAATGCTGATCTGATACGGCGAATCGGCAAAGGGCGACAGCGTTTGCAGCGGGAATGTTCCGCCCGGCAGACCGAACAGAAACCCGTAATACGCGCATTCCACCGC
>CAMNJD010000190.1 GCA_946540705.1 uncultured Ruminococcus sp.
CCCCCGATCTGTGGGGAGAAATGACACATGTGATCGAATGGAGTAAATTGGGAGAAGTTATACCCGCAAATTCTGATTTTTCTGAGTAAATACACATATCATCCATTCCTTTGAGATGCCCTTTGTCCGCGCTTCTGCTGCCAGCTCTTCAAACAATTCGATTTCTGCCTGATACGGAACAAGGACATTCACACCGTTCTGCGGAATAAACCTGTATTGTTTCTCTGCTTCTGTGAAATCATGTTCTTCGATTGCTTTGACAAGTTTGGATCTGTCATGATTATAATTCCCGTCAGTAAGCAGCATTGTGTAATATTCACGAATATGCGACGGGCTGCAAATGTCTACTTCGTGTCTTGAAAGCAGCAGCTTTACTTTATTGGCCGCATTTTCAAAAAACACTGCGGGATACAGCTTCTCTTCATCAGGTATGAAAACGGTCATTTCTCCGTCTGATGATCCGATTCGTAAAAAAGTGAAGACTGTTTTTGTAGAATTTGCAGAAAATACGAAAAACACTTGTACTCCTGCCGGAATCCTGATATACTGTAATCAAAGACGCCGCGAAAGGAGCGACAAAATCATGAAAACACGCAAAAGTGCTGCGTTCATCCTGAGTGTTCTGTTTTTCGTCACCGCTGCGCCGGCACAGCCTGCCTTTGCTGGAAACGCAGAGGAGACACCCGGCTGTCAGCTGCAAACCATCCTGATCGACAACGACGGCAAAAATCTCTGGACGACCGAAAGCTGGGGCGGTGCAAACATCCTGCCGAACACAAGCTGGACAACGACCGATGCCGGCGATTACTATTATAACGGTGTGCTTACCTTTGAAGCAAAAAGCAACGGTGCAGAGCCACTCAGTTTCATGATCGGTCTCAGCTCTCACCGTCACGCGGACAGCGTTTCTCTTTACTGGACGGATCTGGAGCAGTATAAAGAAAAAATGATCGCAAAGACGGAATGGACAAGCTATACACTGCCGATCAAAGAGCTGCTTGATGCAAACCCTGACAGCGGGTTTGATCTTTCTAACCTCTGGAAAATCTGTGTGTCGGCAGTCAAAAAGGGCGAAACGGTCTCTTTCCGGAATGTGAAGATTTCTTCTCCCGATGACGAGCGGCAGTATCCGTTCATCAAGGTCAATCAGGTCGGGTACAGTACGCACGGTGCAAAGACTGCGCGCATCAGCTATTTTGCAAAGTTCGGCTCGCTGGACGGCAAGGCCTATGAAATCGTTGACAAATCAACCGGCAGAGCCGTTCTGACCGGAACGCTGCCTGCCGCAGAGCTGAACGATCATCTGTCCGGCGAATCGGTACATATCATTCACTTCGATGCGCTGCAAACGCCGGGGACATACTTCATCCGCATTCCGGATGCCGGATTATCCGCATCTGCACGCTCTCCGCGGGATATTGACAACGGTCTGAAAACCGATACGCTGACTTCATTCACTTTTGAGATCGGCGACCGCATCTATGACAGCCTGCTCAGTGACATGACAAAATATTATTATTATCAGCGGCAGGGACTTGATCTGGATGAAGCCTATGCCGGAGATTTCGCAAGAAAAAATCTGCATCCGAATGATGCGCAGGTGAAAAAGTGGTCAGACCGCAATAATCCGGATGCCGGGACCTTTGATATCACGCGGGGCTGGTACGATGCCGGTGACTACGGGAAATATACCTCTCCTGCCGCAACCTCCGTTGAAAATCTGCTGCTGGCATATGATCTGTTCCCGGAGGTTTTTCAGGATATGCCGCTGCATATCCCGGAAACGGACAAGTCGAATCCTGCTTATGTCGATGCACCGGGATATCTCAGCGAGATCAAGTGGGAGATTGATATGCTGTTAAAGCTCGAACACGCTGATCACGACGGCTCATTCTATGTCGCGGCAAATTACAAGGACGGCACGATCTATCTGGAGGATACGCTCTATTCGTCTTCGGATCACACATCCGGCAAAGATCAGACCGATCTGCGCTCACATCTCGCGACAGCCGACACGGCTGCTGTGCTCGCTCACGCCTATCTGATCTACAAGGATATTCCGGCATATACATCGTTTGCAGAAACCTGTCTGGAAACATCACTGCGCGCATGGAGCTGGGTGAACGACCCTGCCAATCCGCAGCATCCGTCGATCGGCGCCGCGAACCGCACCTACACCTATACGCAGGAGGAGCTCGACCGCAGTATGTTCTGGGCTGCCGGCGCGATCTGCCGGGCAGCGAAGGCGGCAGGGATGCAAACCGCACCGTATGAGAACTATCTGCTGGAGCACTGCGAGGAAACCAATATCGTCAAGTGCTTCACGGGTGCATCGCTCGGCTACCATTCGCACGGGCGCTCTTTCCTTGGATTCTTCCATTATCTCTACCACAACAGCGATGCCGATGCGAAGATTCGGGAGGTCTTTCAGAAGTTCCCTGCATGGCGCAAACGCACGCTGAATTATGACAACTGGGGCACCGACTATCCCGACTGGGGCTACTGGTGGGGCTCCAATATGGTCATTGCACAAAGCACAATGAGCATTCTGCTCGGCAGCATCCTCACAGAGGGCGAGGACAGCATTCCCGATGAGGTCATTCTCTCCAATGAGAGCGCGTTCAATTATCTGCTCGGCGTCAATCCGCTCTCTTTTTGTTATGTATCGGGATACGGCGAAAACTGCGTACAAAATATATTCAGCGCGATTTACTCAAAGGACGCAAAGCTCGACCCGTACAGATGCCCGGCGGGATATGTGACGGAGGGAACAAATCCAAACAACAACCGTCAGCTTTCCAAGTATGACGGAAAATGCTACATGGACAGCGATGCTGAATGGACAACCAACGAAAACACGATCTACGGCAATGCTGCGATGATTTTCCTGACGGCGGCGATCAAATCGCGGATCGAATCGGATTCGGTCCGCGGCGATATCAGCGCAGACGGAAAATGCGGCATTGCAGATGCGGTGCTTCTGCAAAAATATCTGCTGACGATCGAAACCGGGCTTCCGGACTGGAAAGCCGGTGATATGGACGAAAACGGAACACTCAATGCTGCCGATCTCACACTGCTGAAACAGATGCTGATGATACAATAAGACAGTGACCGCCGTCTGCAATAAAACGCAGGCGGCGGTTTTTCATATTGATCCGACGCGCACGCTCTCAGCGAATTCCTGCATACAGGAGCAGGACGCCCTGCCCTTTTTCTTCTCTAAAAAAACACAATCAGACTTGAACTTATTATTTTTGAACATTGCATTCGGATGATAGCTGTGCTATCATATATATGACAATAAGAAACTGACAGACTATATAATTTTATTTTTTGGGGAATATTATGAAACAGAAAAGAATGCTTGCAGGCGTATTGTCTGCGGCGCTGCTGATCCCATCGTTATCGGCAGTATGGCAGGATCTGCCGGTGCCGGCGAAAGCTGCGGTGAGCTATCCGGTGCAGTATTTCCGGCTCGGTATGTCCGACACCGACAACAACATCAATGCAGCCGGCAGTGCAATTCTGCCGGACAAGAACAACGGTACGGCGGCGGAAAAGTGGTCGGTGAACTATGTCAGCAGCGGCGTATTTGAGATCGTCAGCGCGGAAAACGGCATGATCCTGACGGCAAACGGCAGCGGCGTTTCGCTTGCAAATGACACCGACGGAGCCAATCAGCGCTGGAAGATCGAGGGTGTCCAGAAGGATTACGACGGCTATGATCTGTACTATAAAATCACAAGCAATGCAGATGCTTCCAAGGCGCTCACATTCCGTGAGGGCATCGGCTTTTCGCTGAGCAGCTATGCCGGTGACGGATATCAGAAATTCAAGCTGAATCTTGACGGACTGGAAGGATTTGCAGCCAATGCCAAAACCGCCTCCGGCGAGAAAGCAGGCACGATCGGCGGACTGCTCGGAGAAGTCGTGTATGTCAGCACCGCAGATGACCTGATCAAACAGCTGGATTCGGCAGAACCGAAAACAGTCGTTCTGACCGCAGATATTGATATGCAGACACATTCTCATACCCGCCTGCGCGACAATAAAACGCTGGTCGGCTGCTACGGGAATCACACGCTGTATGATCCGTATTTCCGTACCAATAACGAATACGGCAATGATGAGCCAAGCGACAATATCATTTTCCGCAACCTGAAAATGATCGCGAAGAACTGTCCGAACCGCATTCTCATCAACATCTGGTCATCGCGGCAGATCTGGATCGACCACATCTTTTTTGATAATCAGCTCTCCTACGACCGCACCGGAAACGGACAGGACGAGGTCGGCAAGTTCATCTGGATCAATACGCCCTATGACAACTACATGGATGCGAAGGACCGGCTCCGCTCACCGGATTATGTCACGATCTCCTACTGCCATCTGAAGAAGCGCTACTGGACGGTTGCATACGGCACGCAGAACGATGAGATCACACGCGACCGCACCACGCTGCTGTATAACTGGTGGGATGAGAATGTGCGCCGCTGCCCGCAGCTCGGCAACGGCTCTGCGCATATCTATAACAACTACTATTCCGCATACGGCAAAGATTCCAACGGCTCCGGAACGACCGGTATCATCGGCGGCGACGGCTCGGAGATGCTCTCGCAGAATAATATGTTCAACGGCTATACGAAGGGGCAGGCACTGACGATGGGCGGCGATACAAACAAAAACCCCGCCCGCGATGACGGCTCCTATCTTTCCGAAGCGCTGAACGGCACGCCCTCCGCGATCAATTTCCAATCGAAAAACACCTCCAAATGGTATCCCGAAAAGACCAATTACGGCTATTCACTGCTGGATGCCTATAACACGAAAAAGACGGATACAAAGGCTTTTTGCACGGCATATGCCGGCGATCAGATCAGCGAATCAAATATGAAATACATCACGGACAGTCAATTCGACAGCTGGGTCTCGCAGCGTTATCCGTCGCCGTTCCTCCGCAGCGTCACGCTCAAGGTCAAGACCGGTGCGGTCATGGACACGGCTTACAGCTACACCTTCCGGAATGTCAACAGCGGACTGTATCTTGCATCCGCCGACGCAGCACCCTCCTCCGGTACAAATGTGCAGCAGGGAAAGCCCGCTGACAAGGCGGCATACACATGGACTTTGCAGGACGCAGGCGACGGCTATTACTACATCTATTCCGCTTTGAACAAAAATCTCTGCATTGATCTGCCATACGGCAGCGCCGATAACGGCACCAGCATCGGACTCTGGTCGAATGACGAATCGGATGCACGCAGATTCAAGTTCATCGACAACGGCGACGGCTCCTATACGATCTGCA
>CAMNJD010000191.1 GCA_946540705.1 uncultured Ruminococcus sp.
CAGTAACCGGCCGCCTCAAGCCGTTCGAGAAAGGCGCGGATGATCGCGGAAACCTTCTCGCGGCCGAGGTCAAACTGCTTCCGCTCCTCCACATCATAGTAGATCGGGTATTCAAACTGCTTGCCCTTGATGACCGCAAGGCATGCATCTGCTTCGAGGCGCGCCTCCTCCGGTGTCATCGCATAGCTGTACCAGTATGCGCCGACCGGAATGCCGCGGGACTTCGCGCCGGCGTAGTGGCTCTCGAACATGGTGTCCTTCTGTTTTGCGTAGCGGCCGTAGCCTGCCCGGATGATCACGAACTGTGCCGTGACCTTCTGCCAGTTGACCTGTGTCTGGCAGTATGAGAGATCAATGCCTTTTTTCATAACGGTTCTCCTCCTGTTTTGTTCCTCTGAAGCTGCTGCGGCTGCGGATCGGCATGTGTGCTCCCGCCGTGCGCTTCAGAAATGGAGAGCGGCTCCATCTCTGTAATATATGTGTACACGAACCGGGAGGTGACAGTTCCGGTATTGCGGACGGGTCAGTCATCCAGCAATGCAAAAAACATGATGCAGCCGTAATGCCTGCCGCCGATGATCTGCTCGCCGGTATTGAAAAACTGCGTAATGCTGCGGATGAATACGGTCGAGAAAGCATCGGTGCTGCCGTACACTCCCACAACGGGGATGCGGGCAAGAATCGTGCGGTCGGAGTCATTTGCGTAGTTTGTTTTGATGTGATAGCCGTTCCCAAAGAGCTTCAGCGCGGTGTTGTCTCCAAAGCAGGTCGGATAGCAAACCAAATCAGCCGCATAGCTGTTCACATTCAGCGAGCTGGAAATCTGCGTGCGGAAGGAAGCCGTTTTTCCGTCCGCAGTTTTGCCGATGATCAAACACTGACGGAGACTGGACAGAGACACTGTAATCAGACAGATGCCGCCTGTGCAGCGCATAACATATTCGAGCGAAACGACCTGAAGATTGCGGTTGACCCACGGCGTTTTCTCGCTGTCAACATACGCCTCGACCGTCCATTGCCCGCCGGTGTTGACGCCGAACCGGTAAAGCTGATTGTCGTCCTTGAAGCAGCGGATCTCCGTCGGATTGTCCCCGTCATCATATTCGACGGAATCGAACAGCCCGTTCTCAACGGTCGGGAGCAGAAATGCAAGCATTTCCGCGAGTGTTGCAGGCACTTTATTCGGAATATACATTATAAAACCTCCTCATGAAACCTCCTCTGCGGTTGCAATGATATCGTCGGAGACACAGCCCTGAGAAACAGCGAGCGTTTCCGTACATGAATACGCGAACGGCTCACCGGTTTTGAGCTTCGAGAGATAATCCAGAAGCTGCTCATATACATCCGGTGCGGGCTCCGGATGAACCGGCGCACTGTCGCTGATGCAGCAGATACACGGGATGCGGGCCGGTGTTGTCGTGCGGAGATCGCCCGCATAGACCCCGACGGCAATCTCCGGCGTATCAAAAACTGCCGGGAGCGGAGCTGTGTCACCTGTAAAGAGCACATCGGTATATTGCGGAAGTCCGCCGCTGAAGCAGATGACGCGCATCGTTTTCAGCGGCAGCGCATCCCATTCTTCATCGAACAGAAAGCGCACCGTGTCGCCGCTGTTGCCGCAGACGATCTGCGGGCTTGAACAGACGCGGGCAATGCGCTCCCTGACGCTGACAAGGTATTCAGCCATTTTTCACCTCCTGCCGGTTCCGACTGCTGAGGATCCGGTTGATCTCTGCGGTAAGCTGCAAAAAGAGATCCGTGCGGACGGGTGCTTCCTCCGCGGGCAGATCCGTGATGCCCGGCACGCAGGGGATGCGGGCGGGGGCGGCGGTGCGGAGTGCGCCCGCAGAAATGCCGATCCGGACCTCATGAACGCCGGACAGCGCCGGGAGCAGACATGTGCTGCCTGAGAACGGCACTTCCGTGCAGCCGGGGACACCGTCCCTGACAACATGCAGATATGCGGTTTTGTCCGGGTATGCAGCCCACTCGCTGTCAAACGTGCAGCGCAGAACGGTATCGCTGCTGCCGCAGACGATCTGCGGCATGCCGCGGGGTGCGGCGATCCGGCCGCGGATATCCAGCACGATTTCCTGCATAAAAACCTCCTTTCGGATGAAGGACATAGGGCGGGGCATCGGCAGCTCTCTCCTCTGCGGATGCAGTCAACTCTCTCCGAAGGCGGTGCAGAACGGGCAGAATTTTGCACGTTCGCGTGCAAATTTTACGTTTTAACAATCAGGATTCTCCGCATTGCACAAGAAAGAGAAACAGGATTGCCGTGTTTTTGTCTTTACTGCTGTATTCCACACTGTGTTGCGGCGGTGACATTCTGTCCCGCACATTGCTTTATGCCGGTACTCATATAGAAGTTTTGCCCCGAAGCATTTCACAAAAGCGCTTCGGGGCATTGTTTTTTATACTGGTGCTATAATAAATCGGAATTTGTCGGCATAATTACACCCAATAGACTTTCTGAAAATCGAAAACTTACTTCGCCCCCGAGCCCCCGCTTTCCTGATCCCTTGACCCCCTATGCTCCGCAAAACTTCAGTTGAACGCATTTAGAGAGGGTGAGAGATAAGGAAAGAGAGCGCGAGAGAAAACCTTAAGAGGGAGGGGGAGACCGGAGCGCAGCGACGACTTCCCCTTCCTCTTGTGGTTGTCTCTCGCATTCGCGCCCCGCGCCCAGTTAAAATAAACATTCGGACATATAATCAAGATCATAAAGCTGAAATCATTTGATAAATTCTGATTTACAGCAATAAGCTTCCGAAAACCAGTGTACTGAAAGATGCGCATAACGCTTCCGGAAAGCTTTAGATCAACGGCGGCCGGCCCTGC
>CAMNJD010000192.1 GCA_946540705.1 uncultured Ruminococcus sp.
CGCACATCTGCTGCACGTTCTCCATTTTCTTGACGATATTGCCGATTGTGGAGTGTGTTACACCGTACCGCGCAGCAAGGTCACGCTGTGTCATGCCCTCCTCGCGGTACATGCGGTAAATCTCGGCGCGCTCCTCCTGTGTCAGTCTCGGCTTTCCAGCCATTAAGCATTCCTTCTTTCTGATTTCATAGATAATATCCTTGACAGCCTCAAAGCTCATGTGGAGCCTAAAGCCTATCGCGACCACGCTGCTGATACCCTGATCAAGCAGTTCCTTGACGCGCTTCTCATTCGCCGTGAGTGCCTGTGGGATAGGTTCTATCGCAATCCTCATCGTTATACCCCTTTCCCAGGGCGATCAGCTGCGGAATTGTCACGCGGTACTCGATGCTGTCGATGTACGCCTGATAGCGCTCCTCCGCAATCTCCTCGGCGAGATCGTTGGCTTCGTCGGCAATCACATCCGCGATAAAGCGCACCCAGAGCACCGCGACGATCCCGATGAACGCCGTCAGCAGAATCACGCCCGCGAGAATGTCGTTGTACGCGCAGACCAGCGCTGTGCCGACCGCCAGCAGCGCGTATGTGATGCGGTCAGCCGTTTTCTGTTTCATGCTGTGCTTCCTTTGTCTTGGTGTACGCCTTGCGGACGGCGAGTGCCATGCCGGTCGCGAGTACGCCGGCGAGCTCCCTGCGGTCCTCTGTCTTCGCGCGCTCGATGATTTTGTGTGTCACATGCCCGACTGCCTCGGCAAGCTGTGCCGCCAGATCGGACGATGTCCCGCACAGCTCGATTCGCGCGCTTTCTTCGGTTACTTCGATTTTCAGCATGGTATTCCTCCTTTCTGACCTTCTGCGATTTTTCGCTCCTCAACGCTCCGGAGCAGTCTGGCACAGGCTTCCTCAAGTCTGGCTCTGCGTCTCTCGTATTCCTCCGGCGACAGCACCGGCTTCAATATCTCTGCGACGCAAAGCAGCTTGCCGGTTTCGGGGTTTCTGTGCTCCATGTGGATCACGCGAAACTCCTGACCGTGCTCCCAGATGTGCGCTTCATCTTCCCACCAGGTCACGCCCGGCTCCTGCGGAAATACGAGATCATTTGTCATAGCGATCAACTCCTTTCTGATATGGTATGCACGGAGCAGTGTGTTCGGCACATCAGTGCGCGCCGTCTTCCTCCTTCTTCGGCTCGGGTGCCGGCTCCGGGTATTGTGTGCGGCAGTACATCGCTGCGAGCATCTGCAGCAGCCCGGAGAGGAATGCGGTGTCCGGCGGCGGGAGCTCTTTGCGCTCCTGTCGGAATTCGGTTCTGCTTTCAGCTGCGGTCATGTGGTTCACCTCTTTCTTGTATTATTTAGAGTATCGCAAGTTCGCCAAACAATGCTGCGAGCACAATATATAGTGATTGTTCGAGATTATGTCGTCTATATATTGTGTTTTGCTATTGACTTTTCTTTCAAAAGGTGATATAATATTCATATCAACCAAACGAAAGGAAGGTGATAGCATGAATAAGCGACAGACCAGCAAGCCCGTTGCGAGCAAAGCCTCAAAGGTTCTGAAAGACCCGAAGGCAAGCAAGGATGCAAAATCCGCAGCAGGCAGCGCATTGTCCCAGACGAAGACAGGCAAGAAGAAATAAATCCTGTCAGCCGGTGAGCGGGGTGTTACCGGCACCCTGCTCATTTGGCGCTCTTTTGAACAGCGCCGCCCATGATGATTCAGGGAACATTTTTCCGATCTGTTCAACTTCACGCAACGTGAATTCTGTCTGTCCAGTCAGCTTGCGGCTGAGGGCTTCTTTGGTGATACCCAGTGATTTTGAGATGTCGGCTTTCCTAACACCGCGCATGAGAATCTGCTTCTCCAGCTCGGGGAAAATCGGCGGTCTGATTCTTGGCATTGGTATCACCTCTTTTCGATTGTCGGCAAAATGCCTGCCTTTTTGAGCAGCTCGTAGATGAACAGCCGTCCTTTCTGCGTCCAGTAGGTGTGAACCCTGCTGTGCTCAGTGCCGTCACTGCCGTTGTACACGCTCGTTTTCGTGCTTGTATAGCCTTGCTCTGCGTACTTCTGATACAGCAGCCAGATGTCGCCCTGCTTATACTGCACGCCCTGTTCGTGCAGCCACTTGTTCAGCCACACGGCAGATTTGCCAAAATCCTTTGCGATCTTGCCGATGGAGAGCAGGTCTCTGCAATTCAGCACCACATCGTAATAGCTCGCTTTCGGCTGAAGCTCTGCGATCTGCTGGCTCTGCACGGAGACTGTGAGCATGAGCTGTGCGCGTTCCTGCTGCTCAGCGATCCAGCGTTTTGCGCGTTCGATCGGGTCTTCGATCTGGTAGGAATCGCGGAGCGCGTAGCTGCCGGTCTTGCGGATGCTCGGCAGAACCTCTGCGGTCACCCAGCGGCGGAAGGGCTTTGCCTGCGGCTTGTCGCTGCGGAGAATCACGCTGTACAGGCCGGATTCGTTGATGATGGTTGCATCGCCCTGACGCCCTAAGTCAAACTTAGTCCGCTCATCATCTTCCAGTCGGCTTGCAACAACTGTCGGATTGCTCAGTTCAAGCACTTTGCACACATCGCTCAGCACCCACCACGGCTCGCCGTTCACCAGCACGGTGCGGACTTCCGAGCCGGAGAAGTCCCATGTTTTCAGTTCGGTCATTCGGTTTCCTCCTTAGTTGATTTTGATTTTATCTGTCAGGCAGAGCAGATAGTCAATACTGCAACCAAACAGACGACTTATTTTGACAAGCATATCGGAAGTAATAGGCTTTGCAGAATCACGCCAGTTGCGGTATGTTTTTTCTGCAACACCAATTCTTTCTGCGAATTCTGCAATAGTCAGACCGGTGCGCGCACGCTCTGCTTCAATGCAGTTATACATATCAGTAATTGTCGGCATTGTAGAGTCACCACCTTTCTTCACAGTCTACCAAATTTGGTGAACAAATACAGTATATACCATTTTCTGGTAAATGTCAAGTAAAACATTCACCAATTTTGGTCCATGAATTTTGTTCAATTTACCATTTTTCGGTATTCAATCTTGACATTTACCGAAAATTGGTATATTATAGTTTGGAAGGAGGTGATTACAATGATTGCAGACAGAATACATGAAGCGCGACTAAAAAAAGGCGTTTCAATGAGACAGGCAGCAATGGATATGGGGTTCCCATATACAACATATGTCAACTATGAAAAGGGAGTAAGTGAGCCAAACAGTGAAGCACTTGCTAAAATCGCCATCTACTATCAGGTCTCAGCAGATTTTCTTGTTGGGACAGATGAAATTGAATGGTTCATCGAAGCAGAAAAATTTACAAAATCCATGAATGAACGATTAGCAAACGAACGAAAACTATTGAAACAGCTTTTTCCAGACAGTGCAGATGAAGATATTGCCACTTTGCTTTACCAAATCGTTCCTGCTATTCAGATGATGAATCACGAGGGTATAAAGGAACTAGGGAAAAGAGCCGATGAACTATCTCGATTGCGTGAGTATATGAATCAGGAGACACGCGAAGTTATTGAGGAAGAAGATTGCCTTTGGGAAGAAGAACAGCGCAAAAAGGAAAACCCGCCGACCGAATAAAACAGTCGGCAGGCAATAAAAAATCCGCCCGGCGTTACCAGCACCGGACGGATTGAAAAGAGGAATGCGGTATACATTCACTCCCTACAAGCTAAGTATACCACATTCCTCCTGAAAAATCAAGGAGGAATTTTTTATGAAGAAAGTTGCATTCTACGGGCGGTATTCGTCCGCTATGCAGACCGAGCAGAGCATTGAAGGTCAGCTTCATGTCTGCGAACAGTATGCCGCTGCAAACGGTCTGGAAATCGTCCGGCAGTATGTGGACAGAGCCACATCGGGCAAGACCGATAACCGCCCGCAGTTTCAGCAGATGATCTCCGACAGCGAGCGCGGACTCTTTGAAGGCATTCTTGTATATAAGCTGGATCGCTTTGCCCGCAATCGCTATGACAGCTTCATCTACAAGCACAAGCTGAAGGAGCAGGGGATCCGCGTGATCTCTGCG
>CAMNJD010000193.1 GCA_946540705.1 uncultured Ruminococcus sp.
CTCGACACAGCGAAGCGAGGGGCGCCCCCATTTTGAATCCGTCGGAGACACTTTCTCGACAAACTGAGCCTTCCTCATTCGGGGAAGGCTCATTCTTTATTTCATTGACGGTTCACGCAGGATCTGCCAAGCGCCGCAGAGGCGGTCAAAGGACCATGCCGCATTTGCAGGACTGGTTGACGGCAGGCGGATCGCCGGAATCCCGGTTCGTGCCTGCTGGTATTTTTCGTAGTATTTCGCAGCAGTTCCGCCGTTCACGAAAATGCTGCGGATCGGCGCCGCGCGAAGTATGACAGAGAGATCGTTCGGCGTGACATGGCGGATGCTGCTGTCGGATGACCCGGTAATCTCACAGGACGCGATCACATCCCAGAGCGCAATATGATGTGCCAGCAAAAATGCCCGTTTTTCCGGCACTGTCTGCGGTACAGCGTCCGCAAATACCGCAGCCGTTACCCGCCAGAAGCGGTTTTGCGGATGGCCGTAAAAGAACCCCTCCGCCCGTGAGCGCACCGACGGAAAGCTGCCCAGTACGAGCACCTCCGAATGCGCATCGAACAGCGGCGGGATCGGATGCACAATAAACTGACCGTTCTGCTGCATCAGCCTCACTCCTTTCAGCGGCGAACAGAAAGCACACAGCCCCCGGTCATGCGGGGGCTGTTGTTATTACAGGGCGTTTTCGGGGGAATCGCTTCCCGGGATCACAGGTGCGGCCGGGAGCACGGGCTCTGCTGGAAATACCGGAACGGACGGCTCCGGTGCAGCAGACGTGCTGTGACCGGCCTGAAAGAGCGAGTTTGACGGCGCTGTGCCGGTAAACAGCGAGCTGCTGCCGGAAGTCACAGGCTCCTTTACAGGCTGCTCCTGCGGAAACAACGGCTGCTGCGGTGCCTGTTCTGTCAGACCGTTCTGTGGATTGACAGGCATCTGCGGCGGAAGATTCTGCGGATTCATGGGTGTCTGCGGGAGATGCTGTCCCTGCGGCGCAAGCAGATCCTCCATCCGTGCATTGGCGTTCATATTTGCACGGGCGTAGCCGTTCGGATAGCTGTTATTCGGATTGCCCTGCGGCATGCGCGGCGGCGGAGCAAAGAAATTCTGCGGCTGCGGATAACCCGGCGCACCGCCGTAGGGCGGGCGAAACGCGGGATTCTGCGGCGGCATGCCAAACTGCGGCGGCATGCCGTACATCGGCTGCGGGGGCATCCCGTACTGCGGGGGCATCCCGCGGAAGGCGGGGTTCTGCTGCTGCATGGCCGGCTGCTGCGGCATTCCGGACATAAACGGCTGACGCATCATGCCGGTTTGCGGATAGCCCTGCTGAACGGGGAACTGCCCCGAGGAAAAGTTCGGTGCCATCTGATTCGGAAAATATGGCTGCGGCATCCCGCTGTTCGGGAAGGGGACACCGGGCATCGGCATACCGGGGTATCCGGGCATGCCGGGAAAGCCGATAAACGGCGGAATGCGGGGCGGTGCGACCTGCTGGTCGTAGTTGGAGAGATGGCGGATCAGCAGGATCGCGACGATCATCACAGCGATCTCGAAGATAAAGAACGCGATGACGAACGGTGTATCACCCATTGTCAGGCAGAAATCGTAGAAGCCGTGCAGCGCCGTCGGAACAAGCAGTGTCAGCCACATATTTTTCCGAAGCGATTTCTTGTTGTCGGTGAATTTCGCATATTTCGCACGGCCGTAGAACCAGCCCATAAAGACTGCGAAGATCGCGTGACCGGGGACGGAGAGCACCGCACGGAGCAGCGCAACGGAAAGGCCGCCGCCGGGCATAAAGACATAGAGGACATTCTCGACGGTCGCGAAGCCGAGAGAGGTCGCGACTGCATAGACGACCGCATCATAGCTGTAGTCGAATTCCGGCGATTTCCACGCCTTGAGGTGCAGCATCATGAACTTGCCGGCTTCTTCAACGAGTGCGATCCCGATGAAATTGCTGAGGAGCTGATAGATCAGGCGGTGTGCAAAGCTCATGTATTCGGCCCCTTCCTCCTCGTCCACGCCGTAGGGGAGCTCAGGGATCCATGAGGCGGTCATACCGGAAAGAATATGGCTGAACACGAGCTCCAGAATGATCGCAAAGATTGTCGAAAGTGCGCCGAGTCCGAAAAGCTGTAAGAGCAGCTTAAACGGTTCCTTTTCGCGTTTATCCATCTTCCAGACAAAGAACATGACGACAACTGCCGGAAGAACTGCGAGAATCAGCAGCACCGATGAACTGGTACCGTCCATAAACATCAACTCCTTTTTCCAGTGTTACGATGAAAGCGGCATCAGGGTCAGATCCTCTGCAAACCAGTTGTAGCCGTTATTGATGAGCGTCCAGCGCAGAGTACCCTTGTACTCGTTTGTGATGACCTTGGTGAGCACGATATCAAAGTTCACCTCACAGACGCAGAGCGTGTCGGAATACATCGTCACGCTTGCGATCTCGCAGAGCTTATCGTCGCGCTGTGTATACTGATTGTTCCATTTGATATCCTCGGTGATATTCGCCATTGTCCAGTAGAGCGGAGAATTGTACATCATATACTGGCTGAGCACACTGAGGTTATAGGTTCCGTTTCTGCCGTTATTGGAGATATAGTTGAAATATGCCATTGTCAGCGCATTGACCCGCTGCACGATCGCGTCATCCGGCTGACTGACCGGCGCACGTTCAAAGACATAGGTCTGCTGCGGATCCTCCGGTGCCGGCTGGCTTTGCGGTGTCAGGCGATTGCCGGCGGCATCGGTCACGGTGACCTCCGGCTGAAGGTAAAAGCCGTCCGCAGTGAATCTGCGGTTCTCGGGCTGCGGGCCGTATTTCAGTGCGATCTGATCGAATGTGATCTCCGGCTCAGCCTCGGCCAGCTCCGCAGCATCGACGGTTACACCGTTGACGGTCAGCACGGCATCTGCCGGCATTGTCACGGAAAGTGCGTACTGCGGCTGTGCGGTCACGGTGATCCGGCTGACAGGCTCTCCGGGTGACCAGAGCGGCAGACCGTATTTCGGCGTCTTGCCGGACTGCGTGAGCGCGACGCTTGCGATCGCCTTGCCGCCGCAGCAGATGTCATAGACCGGCTTTTCGGGATTCGAGGCCTCCCTGTTCTCCTGATAGGTATAATGGTGCAGGCTGCTGCCGGATGGCATGGCAGCGATGACGTTTTCCGCAGTCTCAAATCTGGAAACGCTGAGATTGCCTGCGGCATGATGCAGCATCGTATTATAGAATCCCGCATCGAGCTGCTTTACATAGTCATCCATGACATACTGCGGCCGCGATGCTTCATATTCAGTCATATAATTGCGCACCCGCTTCACCACGCTGCCGGAAATGACAATCAGGATCAGTGCATAGACCGCCAGAAGTGCCAGCCAGAGCGGCGATCTGCGCAGCTTGCGGAGGGTGCGCCGGAAATTCGGCTTTTTGCGGCCTTTGTGCGAGCCGCTGCGGGAGTGTCTGCGCGGTGTACCGTCCGGATTCAGCGGACGGTGTTTTCTGCGCGGGGTCCCGTCGGGGTTCAGGGGACGGCGCTTCCGCCTGCGCGGGGTACCGTCCGGATTGAGCGGAGGTTTCTTCTTTTTCCGGGGTACATCCGCCGGGTTCAGCAGCGGCCGTCCGTCCGGGAACGGGCTGCTTCCCTGCTGCGGAAATCTCCCCGCATCAGACAGTGCCTCACGGTTCAGCGGCGGACGTCTGCGCACCGGATGATTCGGCCTGCCGGTACGCTGTCCGCGTGAATTCTGTTCCATTCAGCGCCCTCCGTTACGATTCCGGTCTGACCAGGATCGCGGTCGGGACGGCGCGTGATCCGTAGAGCGACGAGCAGTTTGTCAGCAATTCGCGCTGATAGTACATGACAGTGGAAGCGCCGCCGTCGAGGTTTGCGGCATTGACCGCGCCGTATTCAAGCATGATATCGGCAGTTGTATCGAGGCTTGCGCCGAGGCTGGAGATCTGTCTGCCCTCCAGCATCAGAATGAGAACGGTGCCGTCCTCGCGCTGACCGATCGCAGTACGGGGATTATATGCGCCGTGGCCGCCTTGGAGGCCGCCCTGCTTGATGCCGTTCGACACAAGAACAGGCCCGAAGCAGACCGCATCACGGATCCCGAGATTGACTGCCTGCTGTCCGGTCATCCAGCCGCAGTGCAGCTTGTTGTTGCTGTCAAAGCCGATGACCTCATAGGAGCCGCCGAGGTAGCCGTATTTCATTTCGCCCTCGGACATGACCATGCCGAGCGGGGTTCCGCCGTTGCCGACGCCGTTGGGGTCATCGAAGCCGCTGGCATTGACACCGGCCATTGCACCGTAGGATTCGATGATATCGGGCACCAGCTTGCCTGCATAGGCAGGGCCGAGCGGACCGGAGACACCGACAAACACGCGGGAGGGGTCCTTGATTATCAGCATTTTTCCGCGGTAATACTTGCCGACAACATCGACCAGCTCCGTTTCCGGCTGTGCGGAGGCAGGAGCCGCCGCGGGATCTGCTGCATCACCGACCGTGACCGGCAGTGTGAGCTCCACGGTCTCAGCGGCAGAATCCTTGTCTGCTGTGTTTTCCTCTGCGGAGACATGCGGAGCGCTGCCGGGGAGATAATCTCTGGCGATCTCCGCCTCGCGGCAGGTATCGCTGTCGGCAGGCAGCTCGCGTCTGGCCGCCGGGAATTCAGCGCTGCGGACTGTTTTTGTCAGCCGCAGGAATGTCCACAGCCAGACAAGCAGCGTGACAGCTAGAAAAACCAGCAGCTTCAGGAATGCCGGAGAAAGTCTGCGCTTTCTGCGCCTTGCAGTCTGTTTCTGATTCATAGTCACAACCCTTATTCTTTTCGGCACGAGGCCGTTATTTCCCACACTATATTTTAATCTATAATCAAAAAAAATGCAAGCAATTTCTGGAAATTACTGCAAGATTCTCATTGTTCCCGTACAGCACATATTAAAATATGTATGGAATGCACAGCGGCGGCGCCTCTGACTGTCGGGAGCATACCCTGCGCACCGCGAAATCGTATTCAGACAAAGCAGCCTTTGCAGTAAAAGCACGAAACATAAGTTCTGTGGTATGAAGGGGGTCAAGGGATCAGGAAAGCGGGGGCACGGGGGCGAAAACCTAAGGGGAAAGGGGGAATAAGCCG
>CAMNJD010000194.1 GCA_946540705.1 uncultured Ruminococcus sp.
TGCACACCGATCGGCCCGCCGGTCTCCGAGATGCGGATGAGCAGCGCCTTCATCAGGCAGTCGAGCATATCGCTCCGCTTGACATTCGAGGCATAAAACTCCGCACAGAGCTGCTGCATCAGCGCAGAGAGAAATGTCGTATCGCTGAAGCGCAGGAGCGTGTTCTCCGGAATTTGCAGGGAAGCATAGAAGCTGCGGTCACTGCCCGGATCGAACAGCACCCAGTCGTAGAGCAGGTCATCCTGCGCGGGAATGCAGCAAAGCGGCGTTTTTTCGCGCAGCAGCATGGCATCGCCCGCCTCCGCATGCACGGTCATGCGATCCGCTTCAACGGTCATCGCACCGCCGGTCAGCAGGAGCAGCACGCCGGAGAAGCCGTCCGGCTGCCGGAGCTTTTCATCGGCATACAGGATATCCTGATAGCCTGTTTCGAGAATCTGCACAGTCGTCCGCCTCCTCCGGGATGATCTCTGATTCTGTGATGAAGCTGTCTGTTACAGCGTCATCTGGCCTGCGATTTCAAGATCCTTGGCCATGCCGCCGGCTGCCGGGATATTCTTGACAACATACTTCTGCATGCTTTCGTACTGCTCTGCTGTCAGGATCGACGCTTCCTCAATCTTCGCGCCCCTGGCCTTCAGCGTCATGACCTGCACGCCGATCGAATCACGGGTCGTTTTGGGCAGCAGCATTGCCGTATTGAACACGATCGCACGGTTATTGGTCGAGCGCAGCAGGACATCGCAGTCCTCTGTGATAAACAGTATCTGCACGAGCGGATCCTTTGCGGAATATGCATTTGCGAGCTTTTTGCGGTTTGTCTTGGTCGCATAGGCGCTGAGCGGCACCTTCGCGATCTTGCCGTTCGAGAAGCAGAACAGCAGATACCCGCTGTAGTCGTCCGTCACGGCCATATACCGCACGCGCTCGCCGTCATCAAAGCCCAGCTTCACCGGTACGAAATCGCCCAGCACGCTCGCCTTGGTGTCATCGAATGCGCTGGCTCTGGTCTTGTAGACCTGTGCCTGATCGGTGAAGAACAGCAGCTCGGTGCGGTTTGAGGCGTTCTTCTGCTGCATGACCGTGTCGCCCTCCTTGAGCTTCTGCTCGGAGCTCATGCGCAGGCTCTGCGGCGTGATCTTTTTGAAATAGCCCTCTGCGGAAAGGAACAGATGCACCGGATAATCGGGCGTATCGTCCTCGGCGGTGCTCTCGGGCTCATCGGTCAGGTCATAGAACAGCGTTCTGCGCGGCTGACCGTATTTCTGTGCGACCTTTTTCAGCTCCTCGGTCATGATCCTGCGGATCTTTTTGACATCCTTCAGGATATCCTCCATTTCCGCGATATCCCTGCGGAGCTGCTCGATCTCCTCGGTGCGCTTGAGGATATACTCGCGGTTGAGATGCCGCAGCTTGATCTCCGCGACATATTCCGCCTGAATATTGTCGATGCCGAAGCCGATCATCAGGTTCGAGACAACCTCGGATTCCTCCTCTGTTTCGCGGACGATTTTGATCGCCTTGTCGATATCGAGCAGGATCTTCTCCAGACCTTCGAGCAGGTGCAGCTTGTCCATTTTCTTGTGCAGATCGAAAAAGACTCTGCGGCGGATGCACTCGGTGCGGAATGCGATCCACTCCTCGAGGATCTCGCGCACGCCCATGACCTTCGGCATGCCCGCGATCAGAATATTGAAGTTGCAGGAGACTGTGTCCTGCAGGGGCGTCATGCGGTAGAGCTTCTGCATGAGCTTATCCGGGTCGGTGCCGCGCTTTAGGTCGAGCGTCAGCTTCAGGCCGTTGATATCAGTTTCGTCGCGCAGATAGGAGATCTCACGGATCTTTCCGGCCTTGACCAGCTCGACGATCTTCTCCATGATCGCTTCGACGGTCGTGGAGTAGGGAATCTGCGTGATCTCGATGCAGTTTGCGGATTTGTCGTAGTTCCACTTGGAGCGCAGGCGGATGCTGCCGCGTCCGGTATCATAGACCTTGCGCAGCTCCTCCTCATCGTAGAGCATGAACGCGCCGGTCGGAAAATCGGGGCCTTTGAGGGTCGAGAGCAGGTCGTGCTCCGGATTTTTGATCAGTGCGATCGTTGTCTCGCAGACCTCCGCGAGATTGAACGGGCAGACATTGCTCGCCATCGAGACTGCGATGCCGACATTGGCATTGACCAGAACAGACGGAAAGGTCGCCGGAAGGAGCGTGGGCTCCTGCGTGGTGTTGTCGTAGTTCGGGACGAAATCGACCGTTTCCTTGTCGATATCCGCGAACAGCTCTCCGGCAATCGGTTCGAGCCTGACCTCGGTATAACGCGGCGCAGCATAGGCCATGTCGCGGGAATAGACCTTGCCGAAGTTTCCCTTGCTGTCCACATACGGATGCAGCAGGGATTCATTTCCGCGGGCAAGACGCACCATCGTTTCATAGATCGCGGCATCGCCGTGCGGGTTCAGGCGCATTGTCTGTCCGACCACATTGGCGGACTTGGTTCTCGCGCCGGTCAGCAGTCCCATTTTATACATCGTATAGAGCAGCTTCCGGTGCGAGGGCTTGAAGCCGTCGATCTCCGGCAGTGCGCGGGAAACGATCGCGCTCATGGCGTAGGGCATGAAGTTCTTGCGGAGTGTATCGGTGATGCGCTCCTCGACCATCAGGCCGGCGCCTTCAATATATGCATTGGACGGATTTGCCGATTTCGGCTGTTCGTCCCTTCTCTTTCGTGCCATTCAAACAGTCCTTTCGTTTGCTGTGCGTGGGGGCGGGAATTATCTCTGATACATTTCAAGAATCGGAATCATCAGATCGAGGTAATCCGACTGATCGGGAAATTTTTTGCCGGCTTTTCTGGCGATGCGGCAGTTCAGCGAGAAGCTGCCGGATTTCACCCGCAGCTTATACTGATTGAGAATGCCCTTTTTGATGACGAGCTTGCTGACACCCTGCAAATAGACCGAAAACGGTGTTTCGCCGAACATGCCGATCTTATAGCCGATCAGTCTGTGCTGATCAGTGATGCCGAGATAGCCGAGCATGACGCTGCTGCCGAGCTCAAAGGCATCGCGCTGAACGGAGCAGTAGACCGCAGCGACCATATTTTCACCCGGCTGAAGCATCATCGCGAGCTTCTGCGCCATTTCTGCGCTGTTGTATTTCATTGTAAGCATTCCCATAGCCGTATCCTCCGTAAATGATGTATATTCAGGCTGGTCTGTATTCCGAATCGTCAGGAGATATCTGCAAGATCAAGGTACTCTCCGCCGTATTCCGCAATGTAGTCCTTTCGGGCGGCGAGGTTATCGCCCAGCAGCATATCGAACATCGCAAAGGTCGCCTCGGCGTCCTCCGGCGTGATTTTGATGATGCGGCGGGTTTCCGGGTTCATGGTCGTCAGCGCCATCATCTCAGCCTCGTTTTCACCAAGGCCCTTCGAGCGCTGGATCGTGTATTTCTGCCCCTCGATCATCGAGAGGATCTTGACGCGCTCCTTTTCGTCATAGGCGAAATAGGTGCGGTCTTTGGTTGTGATCTCAAACAGCGGCGATTCCGCGATATAGACATAGCCCTCGCGGATGAGCGTCGGTGCGAGGCGGTAGATCATCGTGAGGATGAGCGTGCGGATGTGGAAGCCGTCCTCATCGGCATCGGTACAGATGACGATTTTATTCCAGCGGAGGTTTTCGAGATTGAAGGTTGCGAGCTCCTTGTTCGCCTTTGCCGTGACCTCAACGCCGCAGCCCAGCACCTTGATCAGATCCGTGATGATCTCCGATTTGAAAATACGGGAATAATCCGCCTTCAGGCAGTTGAGGATCTTTCCGCGCACGGGGATCACTGCCTGAAATTCCGCGTCACGCGCCATTTTGACGGAGCCCAGAGCCGAATCGCCCTCCACGATATAGACCTCTCTGCGGGAGGTATCCTTCGAGCGGCAGTCCACGAACTTCGGCACCATATTGGAGAGGTCGAGATTGCCCGAGAGCTTCTTTTTGAGGTTCAGTCTCGTGCGCTCGGCATTCTCACGGCTGCGCTTGTTGACGAGCACCTGATCCGCGATCCTTGCGGCATCATCGGGATTCTCGGTGAAATAGACCTCAAGCTGATGCTTCAGGAATTCGGTCATTGCCTCATAGATAAACTGGTTTGTGATCGCCTTTTTCGTCTGGTTCTCATAGGATGCGACCGTCGAAAAGGAGTTTGACACCAGCACAAGGCAGTCCTGCACATCCTGAAAGCTGATCTTTCCCTCGTTTTTCTGATAGCGGTTGTTATTTTTGAGGAATGCGTCGATCTGTGTGGTGAAGGCACGCTGAACGGCCTTGTCCGGGGAACCGCCGTGCTCCAGCCAGCTTGAATTGTGATAGTATTCGAGCCGCTGCACGGTGTTGGAGAATGCGAAAGCGACCGAGAGCTTGACCTTGTACTCATCGCGGTCGGCGCGGTCGCGGCCCTTGCGTTCGGCCTGCCAGAACTGCACCGGTGTCAGCGGCTTTTCGCCGATGATCTCCGTGACGTAATCGACAATGCCGTTTTCATAGCGGAATTCGGTCGTCTCGAATTTGCCCGGCGTGACCTCATTGCGGTAGACAAAGAGCAGATTTTGATTGACGACCGCCTGCCGCTTCAGCACATCGCGGAACCATTCGTCCGGGACATTGATGTCGGTAAAGACCTCGAGATCGGGCTTCCAGCGGGTCTTGGTGCCGGTCTGTTTGCGGGGCGCGGCCTCTTTCTTCAGGCCGCCGATATTCTCGCCCTTTTCAAAGTGAAGCGTATACTGCTGTCCGTCGCGGATGACCGTGACGTCCATATATTCCGAGGCAAACTGCGTTGCGCAGAGTCCCAGGCCGTTCAGACCCAGCGAATATGCGTAGGTGTCATCATTGGCATCATATTTGCCGCCGGCATAGAGCTCGCAGTAGACCAGCTCCCAGTTATAGCGCTCCTCCGAGGCATTCCAGTCCACCGGACAGCCGCGTCCGAAGTCCTCGACCTCAATGGACTGATCGAGAAAGCGGGTGATAACGATTTTTGATCCGAAGCCGGCGCGAGCCTCGTCGATGGAGTTGGTGATTACCTCAAAGACCGAATGCGCACATCCGTCAGGGCCGTCCGAGCCGAAGATGACGGCAGGGCGCTTGCGCACCTTATCCGGGCCTTTGAGCATTGTAATGCTTTCGTTGCCGTATTCCTGCTGTTTTTTTGCCATTGGAAAGTTCCTTTCTGTTTCTCTGAAATTGGTCATACACAATCAGTATAACACACTTTTTACTTTTTTGCAAGCATTTCCCGCATTGAGCGCGGCAAAACGGGATCCGCTTCTCTTTTTTGCGCACTGACTGTGAAAAAAAGAGCCGCTGCCTGATAGGTCGGTACTCATATAGAAGTTTTGCCCCGAAGCGTTTCACAAAAGCGCTTCGGGGCATTGTTTTTTATACTGGTGCTATCATAAATCAGAAT
>CAMNJD010000195.1 GCA_946540705.1 uncultured Ruminococcus sp.
CCCCCGCCACCGGCACCAGTCAGCAGCAACTCCCACGCAGCGATGTGTGGGAGTTTTCGTTATACGAGAACCGGGAGGGCATCATCATGCAGAAAGCACAGGCACGCATCATCGCGTCATCGACCGCAGACGACCTGGTCTGCGCGGCGGCCGGCCGCATTTCGACCACGCAGGGCACAGCGCTCGAGGTCTTTGCGCGCACCAGGGAAAAGGAGAACAATGCATCCCTGATCGAAAAGGTCGTCGGCTCCGGCCATACCTCGACGCTTGAGCATCAGATTTTCACGGTCGCATTTGACAGCGTCAGCGTGTTTACCGAGGAATTCGTGATCGAATTCCGGCTCGGCTCCTATACGGTGCAGTCGCGCCGGTATGTCGATTATTCCAATGCAGGCTTTTGTGTTCCGCCGCTGCGCGATGACCTGAAGCCGCAGTTTACGGCGCATATGCAGTCGCTCTTTGACGATTATGCAAAGCTCCTTGCGCTGGATATCCCGAAGGAGGACGCACGCTTTGTGCTCCCCTACTGCTTCCGCAGCAACTTCTTCTGCACGATGAACGCCCGTGAACTGCTGCATATGGTGCTTGTCATGACGAAAGGACGCGGCAGCTATTACCCGGAGCTGAAGGCGCTCGGCGAATCGCTGACAGAGCAGCTTCGTGCATATTTCCCGAATGTCCCTGATCTGCTTGGCAAGCACTTCCCGCCCGCAGGCAGCCGCACGCCCGGACGCTATGCGCCGCCTGCTGATTTCGGCAGCATTCCAAAACCGCAGCCGCAGTCTGCCGTGACGGAGCTTTGTGCGCTTTCCCCGGACGACCCGATGCAGGTCATCGCCGAGGCAGAGGCCGCGAACTGGATGATCTGTCCGGAACATGAAGCCCCCTTTGCGCCGGAGGATATCATTCCGGACGAGCGCCCGCGGGAACTGGAGCTGATCCACGCGCAGTTCCGGATCCGGAATCTGTCACTTGCCGCGATCACGCATCTGGTGCGGCACCGCGTGCAGACGGTTCTTGTGCCGCATATTGCGCAGGCAGTGCTGAAAAATACGTATCTGCTGCCGGAATCTGTCAGACAGAGCCCGGAAGCACTGCGCATTTACACAGATGCCTTTGTGCGCAATACGCAGGCGCTCAGTGCAATACTTGCTGCGGGACTGCCCGCAGATGCCGTGCAGTATTTTGCGCTTGCCGGCAATCAGCTCGATGTGCAGTGTGCGATGAACGGCCGTGAGCTGCTGCATTTCATGAAGCTCCGCACCTGTAGCAGAGCGCAGTGGGAGATCCGCGCATGTGCGGTGTCGCTGCTGCGGCAGCTCCGGGAGAAGTCTCCCGCGCTGTTCTGTCATTACGGCCCGAGCTGCTGCGTGACCGGACAGTGTCCGGAGGGACGGCTTTCCTGCGGAAAGCAGCGCGAGGTGCGCGAATATTTCTCGGGCAAGCTGTGAACAGATCAGATCACTGCGGCATCGGACGGGTGCATTCGCCTGTCCGATGCTGCTTTTGCCCGAAAAAATGAAATAATTTTGATTTTCACGACAAAATCAGAAAAAACGCTTGCAAATTCTGACGGAATCAGCTATAATATAAAGAGCTATTGTTTACAGAAGGGAGCTTCCTGAATGGCAGGCTTTAACTTAAAGAAGTCATCTGCAAAGAAGAATGCGCGGCGTGCTGCCCGGCGCAAAAAGCAGCAGCAAAAGCATCGCGGCCCGGTCATGCGCTTCAAATTCAGCAGGCTTGTTCTGCTGTGGATCCTCAGCCTGATCCTCTGCTTCGGCGCATACCTCTATAAAGTCAATTTCCACCCGGAGGATCTCGACCGCGGTATCAAAACGGATTCCTCTGCGAGCGAATCCTCAAACTACGCACCCGCGATCCCGCCGGTTCCGGAGGGCAGCGCAGCACCGGAGGACGAGTCCTCTGATCCATCCGCTTCATCCGGTGAGCCGACTGATATTCCGAACGGCGAGGCGGACGAAAGCTCCGCAGCAGTACCGTCAGGGCCGCAGAAGGTCAACCCCGTGCCGGAATCCGCAGCGCAGACCGCTGACTATCTCACCCGCTGCGCCTTTATCGGCGAAACGAATATCTACAATCTCGGCCGCTCGGGACTGCTTCAGCCCTACAGCGTCTATGCCAGCGAAACACTGACGCTTCAGAATTATGTGCGTGAATACGTGATTCTTGACGGTACCACGATCCGCATTACCAGTGCGATCAAGGCCGCGAACTGCCCGATCTACCTGATGTTCGGCACAGAGTCGCTTGCTGAGCACCCGGCCGATCAGACCGCAGATCAGTTCCACACCCTGCTGAACGACATTCGTGCGGCAGCGCCGGAGGCAACGGTCTATGTGCTGTCGATCCCGCCGGTCACGGCCGCAGCGGAAAAGACGGAGAAGCCGATCCTGAATTCGGTCATTGACGACTATAATTCCCGTCTGCTGGATATCTGCAACCAGGAGAACGTATATTTTGTGGATACGAACACCGCGCTTAAGAGCAATGACAGCCGCCTTGACCCGCACTATGCAATGGAGGACGGCATTCATCTGACAACTGAGGCGGGGCAGATCCTGCTGAACTATGTTCTGACGCATGTTCCCGCATAACCGAATCACTGCAAAAAGAGGATGCCGCTGGGCGTCCTCTTTTTTTGCGCTTATGTTGTCTTACTGTTGATTTTTTCGGGTATGTAATTTTTTAGATGGTCGGAAAAATAAGGTTATAACAAATAGTTTTAATTTCGCCCATATTAAAAGTTTCGCTCAAGCCTTTTCAAAGGCTTGCAGGGTCGAGGGGCAGCGCCCCTCGTCGCGCTCCGCAGAGCGCGAAATTCCCCAGCGT
>CAMNJD010000196.1 GCA_946540705.1 uncultured Ruminococcus sp.
CATGGAACATGGATTATTATCCTTATGCTGACGGCAGCGGTTATGAAGCAAGGTTTACAAAATGCGGCATTTGTATGCTGATGACAGAGCTTGGCATACCGGAGGTGATTCCTGCCATGTGCCGGTTGGATTATGCAATGAGCAAAGCAGGCGGTGCAACAAAGTTTGTGCGACAATATACACTCGGCTCCGGCGGACCGTATTGTGACTGCGGATACAAGAAAAAGAGGTAAACGCTTGTATGAATCAAAAATGAAAACACCTTTGTAACGGAGACTGATATGAATCACTATTGTATCATAGGTATCATTGGGATCATCAGCGGCATTTTGTGCGCACAGGCAGATGTGCCGCTGGCTTGGTCAGGCAGAAAAGAAGATGCAGTTGATGCAAAGGCGGTAGGGCGTATCTCGCCGTGGTGGACTGCGGTCAATGATCGGCATTTTGACATTTCATTCTGGCTGTCTTGCATCGGTCAGCCGGGAACGTATCTGACCACATGGTTTCTGGCGGAGCTGATCTCTGAATGCAACGCGGAACTTGGGATGGCACTGAAAATATGCACATTTATCGGTGCATACACGGGGCTTTTATTTCATGCTGCCGCCTGCATCAAACCGCTTGTTTACCGTGAAATTGCGAAAGAAGTATCGGCTGAAACGGCACAAAATGCAATGAATGCAGTAGACAAATACCCCAAATTACCGAGCTTGATTTGCGGTATTACATTATTTCTGATTGAAACAGTCATTATTATCGTTGCGATTCTGTCCGGCGCACTCGATGTGCCGAAGTGGTTTGTATTGCTCAACCCAATCGGTGCATTACCGGTGCTGCTGATTGCACGAAAGCTGAATCTCAAGATCGGCGGTGCAATGGGAATCGGCTTTGCATTGCTTGGAATTGTATTGATTGTTGCGGGAATACGACTGTGATGAAGAATCATATTGAAAGGGAGGAACACATATGAATCCGAATTACAAAAACTGGGTGCCGAACGGCATGATCGCCGCACTGAGCGCAGGAACGGCTTTGCTTGGCGCGGGAACTGCGGCACTGCTCTGCACGAAAATGAACACGACGGCAAAGAAGCTACTTGCCGGAACAACAGGTCTCGGTGCGGCTTTCTGCGGCGGAATGCTTGGCTGGAGCGTGTATGCACACGGCAAGTTTTCCTATAACGGTCAGCGTCAGCTCTCGAAGCAGATTGTAGAAGGTACGGCAGAGTATATCACACTTCCGGAGGGTGGCGTCGGATTGGATGTCGGCTGCGGAAGCGGTGCATTGACGATTGCCTGTGCAAAGCGCAATCCGCAGGGACGCATGGTCGGCATTGACCGCTGGGGTGCAGAATATGCGTCCTTCAGCAAAAAGCTCTGCGAGAAAAATGCAGCCGCAGAGGGCGCAGATAACACGGAATTTCATCAGGGCGATGCCTGCAAGCTGAACTTTGACGATGAGACATTTGATGCCGTGACGAGCAATTATGTGTACCATAATATCGCAGGTGTAAATAAGCAGCAGCTTCTCCGGGAAACGCTGCGTGTGCTGAAAAAAGGCGGTACATTCGCCATTCATGACATTATGTCAAAAGCGCGTTACGGTGATATGATGCAATTTACCAACGAGCTGTATGACGAAGGCTATGAGCGAGTACAGCTGATTGATACCACGACCGGAAAATTCATGACACGCAAGGAGGCTGCGCTGCTGATGCTCGGCGGTTCGGCATTGCTGATCGGGAAAAAGTGATATGCTGTATATCGAAAAAGAAAAACGAAAAACATTTCTTATCATCGGTTTCATCGGAATGGCGCTGTTTGCCATTGGCGACGTTCTGATGCAGAGCTTTTCAAATGACGGGACAGATATCCTCCTGATGATGAAATCCTCTGTGAAAGATATGCCGATCGAGCGACTGTATTTTTCACTGCTGACAGGCGTAATTGCTGCGCCGTCAATGTATTTCGGGCTGTGTGCAATGGACTCCTATCTGCGTGACAGAATCGGCAATCAGAAAGGAAAAATGTACCGCTGCTTTCAGGCCGGCTCAATCATCGGTGCGCTCTCCTTCTTTTCGGCACATTCGGTATGCGCAGTTCTGATGATGGCTGTAAAACAGGCGCTCGTCTGCGGCATTACACCCGAAACTGTGGATGCAGCGTACCGCATACCGTTTCTGGTATCCTTTATAGCAACAAATCTGTGGGTGACGGTCTCGGAGCTGTGTCTTTCTGTTGCGTTCATTTACTTTGTTTTGAAAAGAATCATTCCTCTCCCGAAAGCGGCGGTATTGCTGAATACGATCGGATTCTTCATTATTTTCAATGCGGTTTATGCTTTGCTAACAAGCCTGACAGGGAATGAAATAATTACTTTGCTCGGAAAATCGGGAGCATCACTTGGAATGGGAGCGATGTTTCTTGCTGTTGCGTGTGTATGCGGCAAAGAAAACGAATAACGAAAAATAAGACATACCGACGAAATCTGACGGTATGTCTTTTCATTATGTGTTAATTGATCGCCCACGCAGCGCTTTCATTCTGCGCGCGAACCATTTTTTCAAAGATGCCATTCTGCACCAATAATTCGTCCGGCTTGCCGGATTCCTGCACAATGCCGTTAGCCAGCACCACGATCTTGTCTGCGCCGGAAACCGTGCGCATTCTGTGCGCAATGACAATGACGGTTTTATCCTTGATCAAACGGGACAGCGCCGTCTGGATCGCTGTTTCATTTTCCACATCGAGGCTTGCCGATGCTTCATCGAGCAGAATGATCGGCGCATTTTTGAGAAAGGCTCTTGCAATCGAAATGCGCTGCCGCTCCCCGCCGGAAAGCTCGCTGCCGTTTTCACCGATCACGGTATCATAGCCGTCGGGCAGACGGGAGACAAATTCATCGCAGTTTGCAAGCTGCGCCGCCTGCATGATTTCTTCATCGGTTGCGTCCTGTCTGCCGATGCGGATGTTATCTTTGATGCTCTGATTGAACAGTGTCACATCCTGAAATACGATAGAAAATGCCGAGAACAGTGTTTCCGGGTCAACGCCGGAAATGTCCATACCGCCGAGCGTAATTGTTCCGCCGGTCACATCCCAAAAACGCGCCGCAAGACGGGATACCGTTGTTTTTCCGCCGCCGGACGGCCCAATCAGCGCCGTGACCTCGCCCTGCTTCGCCGTGAACGAAACATCCTTCAAAACCGCTGTGTCATCCTGATACGAGAATGCCACATGATCGAATGTGATGTCATAGCCCTTGTTCGTCATCTGCTCCGTACCGGTCTGTATCTCATGTGAAAGCACCTCATCGAGCCGTTCGCACTGCACCGCCGTTGCAATGATCGCTGCGAAATTTTGCAGTGTGATCTGCATGGGGTCATAAAGGCGGGATACCAGCATCAGGAACATGAAAAATGTCAGCAGCGTGATCTCACCGGATGCAAGCAATGCACCGCCGACAACCACTGTTGTGGCAATGCCGAGTTTCAGAATGATCGCACCGGCATTGACGCATACTGCCAGCTTGAGCTCCGTGAAAAGTGCTTGCTTTTCGACATTTTTGATCTTGACATCCAGCCCGTCCATATACGCATCCTGTGCGTTGTTGGCACGCAGATCACGCACGGCTTCCAGACACTCCTGAATGCCGTCTGCAAGCTCCATTTTCACGGCGTTATTCTGTCTGGAGGCTGTTTTCTGGTATTTTGCTGAACCCCAGACCGTCAGAAATGCCGCCGGAATGACCCAGAAGCTCGCCAGCGTAATGCGCCAGTCGAAGAACAAAAACAGACTCACGCCGACCAGTGCGGTGGAGATCAGAGCGCCGATAAGCTCCGGAATCCAGTGGCTCGATGCTGTCTCGATCTGTGCGCAGTCGCTCATAATTGTTGTCGTGAGGTCGGCAATATTCTTCTTACCGAAATACGACAGCGGCAGCTTCCGCAGACGCTCGGCAAGTGCGGTTCTCCGCACACCGCTTTCCTTGTAGGTTGAGAGGAATGTTGCGTTGTACTGGATAAAATTTGTCAATGCAATGAGTATCAGAATGATAACCGATGCGATCAGATAGAACGGGATCCTGTCTGCCGTCAGCGTGTTTTCAAGCAGATCCTTGATGAGCAGATACAGTACGGTTGCGGGCATCATCAGGACGATATTTGTCACAGTGACAGATGCACAAGCCTTTGCCATATCGACTGCGCCCTCGTGTGACAGCGCAAATTTGTGCTGCAAATACGGAATGATCTTCATGTTATGCACCTACCTTCCAGTTGACCGAACGGGTATAATCATCATACATTCTCTTATAAACTCCGCCTTGCTCCATGAGCTTCTGATGTGTGCCGCTCTCGCAGATCTCGCCGTCTTTGAGGACGTAAATGCAGTCTGTGTTGACGACCGTACTCAGCCTGTGCGCGATCATAATGACCGTTTTGCCCTTTGCAAGCTCCGCAAATGCCGCCTGCACCTTTGCTTCGTTGTCAGGATCGGCGAATGCAGTGGCTTCGTCAAGAATCAGGATCGGCGCATTTTTCAGAATGGCACGGGCGATCGAAATGCGCTGCTGCTCGCCGCCGGAAAGATATGTCCCTTTTGCGCCGATGACCGTTTGGATGCCGTTTGGCATTTTTTCAATAATGTCCATGCACTGTGCCGCTTTCAGCGCATCCATGACCTCCGCTTCCGCTGCTTCGGGGCGTGACAGCCGGACATTTTCAAGGATAGAGGTTTTCAGCAGTCTGCTGTCCTGAAAGACAAAAGATACCAGCTTCATCAGTTCATTTTGCGGGATATTCCGGATATCTGCACCGCCGATCCTGATGCTGCCCTCTGTCACATCAAAGAATCGTGCGATCAGTTCCGCAGTCGTTGTTTTTCCGCCGCCGGACGGACCGACCAGCGCAATATGTTGTCCGGAATCAATATGGAGATTCAGGTCATGTACGGCATCATTTTGCGCATCTTTATAGCGGTAGGATACATTTTCCAGTGTGATCGAATTGTCCTGCGAATGTGTAGGATTTTCGGAATCCTGCATCGGTTCAATGGCAAAGATCGTTTCGACACGGTTCAGCGCATCCACCACGACCATTTCCTGCTCGCCGGAATACGCAATTTTCGTTAGTGTGACGGTCAGCAGCGGCGTGACGATGATGTAATACATCACATTGAGAATGGTGTCTGGTGTGATGCCGTCCCGTGTGAAAATGAACGCAGCACCGACCAGAAACACAAATACCGCATTGATCGCCGTCATAAAACCTGTCATCGGTTTCCGCAGCAGGATCGTGTAATCCGTCGCCCACTTGCCGAAGCCGTCGATCGCATTTTTGAAGCGCCGGAAGGAATGCACCGACTGCCCGAACACCTTGACGACCGGAATTCCCCGGACATATTCGGTCGCCTCGCTGCTCATGGTGTCGAGGGCGTTCTGGTATTCCTTCATTTTCTCCTGCATCCCCTTGCCCATCATGCTCATCATGACCGCAAAGCCGATCACCGCCGGAATCATGCAGATCAGTCCCATTTTCCAGTCAAATGCAAACAGCAGGATGAGCAGTCCGACCGGTGTTGCGGCAGCGACGGCTTTATCCGGCAGATTGTGTGCAATAAAGGTTTCCGTTGCGGCGGTCGATTCATTGACAGTGCGGCGAATCTTGCCAGTGCCGTCTTCATCAAATACGCCGAGCGGCAGCGTCAGAATGCGGCGCATCAGGCGGCTGCGCATATTTGCCTGCACACGGAATGCCGCCATATGCGTGCAGAGCAGCGCCGCAATGTAGACCAGCAGTGTCAGAATTGTAATGCCGACAGCCAGCCATCCGAGCTTTGCGATCTGCGTGAGATCATCACCGTTTACCGCAATACGGATGATCCTCCAGAGCAGGTAGAACGGCACAAGTCCCATCAGGGCGCTGACTGCGGCGAGAATGCGTCCGAGTGTGATGAGATGCCGCCGGTTTCCGGCGTAATCGCTGATGGTTTTCATGATATTGGGTTTGGGTTCTGCTTTCATGAATATTCCTCCTCATAAGTTATCGCTGACCGTGTTTTGATAGCTATCCAAAACAAAAGAGCCCCAGAATTTACATCTGAGACTCCTTCGGGGACAACCCCATAATATACATCCATCCCGGCATAAAGAAATCGCTCATGCGGTCGAGATAGGCTGTGATTTGTTCATCCGGATACCCGTGAATGATCGGCTCAATAATTGCCGTCATATACGCACTCAAAAGCATATGCAGTTCCTCCTTTTCAAGATGAATGGCAGGGTATCCCTGTGCCTTCATGCAATCAATTGCATCAGCAAGATCACCCTGATTCGCTTCCACAAAATCATGGACAAAGTTTTCGTAGCGTGTCCCATTTGCGCATTTGACAAGCAGATAAAACTCCGTTCTATGGGGGATAATAACCTCTTTAACAATGTCGATCACAGATTCTCCGAACAGCATTTTGCTGTCAACTTTTTCGTCCAGCATACGGTATTTGACCTGCTTGTGCTGCATCATTCGCTGCTGGATCTCCTGCACCAACGGCTCGACAACTGCGCAGAACATTTCCTCCTTGCTGCGGTAATGGCGGTACAATGCAGCGGAGGTCAGTCCCGCCCGCTGTCCGATGCTTCGGATAGATGCATCTGAAAATCCCTTTTCCAGAAACTCAGCTTTCATCGCTTCATTGATCTTGATATGATTGGCGGTTTTATCCTTCGGCAAGTGCTTCACCTCCAAGTGATCATAGATAGCTATCATGCGTATATTAGCATACGCTAACCAATTTGTCAAGTATTACATCATATTTCCCATCCATTTTCGTTTGTTTTCATAAAATTTCAAATTGCCCTTGACATCCGTATGACATTTTGCTATAATGGTAAACGGATTATTGATAATCGTTTTTTCACAGGAGGGATAAAATGGCAGTACCTGATAAAAGCATCGACCCGCGGCTTCTTGCCAGTGCGCAGACAGAATTCATGAAGTACGGCTACCTCAAAGCAGAACTAAAAACGATCTGCGAGAACGCTGACATCACAACAGGGGCAGTTTATAAGCGCTACAAGGGCAAGGAAGACCTGTTCAGTGCTGTTGTTGAAGACATAGCCAATGAACTAAACATATTCGTTGAAAGCCGTTCGGATATTGATTTTTCTGCACTTTCAGACGATGAAATATACAATTCATGGATAATGTCGTATGAATCCATGATGCCGCTTTTCAAGCTGCTCTATCAAAAACGTGAAACAGTTTCTCTGCTGATCGACAAGGCGGCAGGCACACGCTACGAGAATTTCAGCCATGAATATGTCACGAAAATGAGCTATGCCTACGAGCAGTTCTACGCAGAGGCTTACAAAAGAGGGCTTGCTCATGCAGAAGTTTCCAGAGACGAGTTCCATGTATTGCTCTCGTCTTTCTGGACTTGTATCTGCGAGCCGATCATTCACGAAATGTCATGGGAGCAGATTGAGGAGCATTGTCGAATTGTCTGCCGTTTTTTCAACTGGCAGGAGGTTATTATGCTGAAGAAAGGCGATGAAAACAATGTTTAACAAGATAAAGCCCTATATGGGCGAATACATCAGGTACACCTATGCGGCATTGGCGGTCATGTTCGCGGGACTGATCGCTTCCGCAGCGCCGTTTTTTATGGTGTACCGCATTATTAAGCCGCTGATCGGCGGCGAAACACTTTCAGCAGGCTATTATGCAGTGCATATAGCTGTTATTTTTGCATGCGAGTTAGGCTATGCTACCCTATATGTGCTGGGACTGAAATACTCGCACATCTCCGCATACAATACGCTGAAAAACATCCGAATTTCCTTGCAGAAAAAGCTGGAGCGCCAACCGCTCGGCACGATACAGGATATGGGTAACGGCAGGATCAAAAAGCTGTTTACAGATGATATAGATCAGGTTGAAATTTTGCTGGCACACGCAATTCCCGAAGGTATCTCCAACCTTGCAATGGCACTGATCGCAATTATATGTATGTTCTTCGCAGACTGGAAACTGGCGCTGCTGTCGCTCTGCTCGCTGCCGCTCGGACTGTTTGCAATGGGTATGATGTTCAAGGCTGGTATGGCTCGAATGAATGCCTACTACACCGCATCGGCAAAGATGAATGCAACCATTATCGAGTATGTCAACGGTATGGAGGTCGTCAAGGTTTTCGGTCGTGACGGCGAAAGCTATCAGCGATACGAGAGCGACATCAAAAGCTACCGTGATTTTACACTTGCGTGGTATAAGGTCTGCTGGCCGTGGATGGCACTTTACAATGCGATCATTCCCTGTGTGGCACTTGTCATGCTGCCCGTCGGAACACTGTTTGTCCTGAACGGTACATCGACACTTGCGAATCTGGTGCTTGTGTTCTGCCTGTCCCTCTCGGTCGGTATGCCGCTTCTGAAAGCCCTTGCCTTTGCCGGAAAGATACCGCAGCTTGGCTATAAGATAGATGAAATCGAAAAGGCAATGGACAGTGCGCCTTTGAAAACGATCAACAATCAGTTTTCCGGCGATTCGCATATCGTGCGGTTTGATGATTTGCGCTTTGCCTACAAAGAGCAGGAAGTCCTGCACGGTGTATCATTGGAACTCGGAGAGGGAACGCTCACAGCCCTTGTTGGCGAATCCGGCAGCGGAAAATCTACCCTTGCGAAATTGCTCGTTCACTACTACGATCTGAACGGCGGACGCATCACGCTCGGCGGTCAGGATATTACCGATATGAGCATTGAAGCACTGAACGACAACATTTCCTATGTGTCGCAGGAGCAGTTCCTGTTCAATACAACGCTGTACGAGAATATCCGGATCGGCAAGCCGGATGCAAGCCGTGAAGAAGTAATGGCAGCCGCAGAAAAAGCGCAGTGCGGAGAGTTTCTTGCGCGTCTGCCGAAAGGCATCGACACAATGGCTGGTGACGGCGGCAAGATGCTTTCCGGCGGTGAACGGCAGCGCATTTCCCTTGCGAGAGCGATTTTGAAAAATGCACCTGTGATCGTGCTTGACGAGGCAACCGCCTTTATTGACCCCGAAAACGAGGAGAAAATGAATGCGGCGATTGCCGAGATCATCAAGGGCAAGACGGTTCTTGTCATTGCGCACCGCTTGCAGACAGTCATGCATGCCGACAAGATATGCGTCATGAAGGACGGTAATATCATCGCCGCCGATACGCACGAAAATCTCCTGCAAAGCTGTTCGGAATACCAAAAGCTCTGGAACAACAGCGAGGCAAGGGCTAACTGGACAATCGGAAATGAGGTGAGAACATGATCGGCATGATAAGACGTATCCTCGGCGTTTCGGGGAAATACAAGGACAGGATATACGGCGCTATGGGCTTTTCATTCCTCAAAGGCTTGCTGATGAAGGTGCCTATCATTCTCACTTACTTTATCGTCACCACATACATTGACGGTACACTTACAAAGAAAACCGTACTTTACGGAGCGATAGCTCTTGTGGCAAGTATTATCGTACAGGCAGTGTTCCAGTACCTCGCCGACAGGCTGCAAAGCGGCGCGGGCTACCTGATATTCGCCGATATGCGAATGAAGCTGGGCGAGCATCTGCGCCGTCTGCCGATGGGTTACTTCACCGAGGGCAACATCGGCAAGATCAGCTCGGTGCTCTCAACGGATATGGTGTTCATTGAAGAAAACTGCATGATGGTTCTTGCGGATATGATGAGCTACCTGTTCTCG
>CAMNJD010000197.1 GCA_946540705.1 uncultured Ruminococcus sp.
GAACGCATGCCGGTCCCGGCGTGCGGTATCGCACAAGACTGGATGCTGCGGTGCAGACCTCACTGGGATATGCTTCGGCGCAGATCGGCAAGGGCACGGAGGCGGCGGAGCTGATGCAGCAGTATAATGAATCGCTGCCGGAGCTGGAAAAGGCACTTGCCGCTGCTGCATCTGACCCGCAGAAGCAGGCAGAGCTCAGCCTGACCTCCGAGATCCGTCAGCCGATCGAAGCGTTGTATGTGTTTCCGGTTACCTGTCAGACACTCAGCGGTGAGACTGTTTCTGTGCGCTTCTTCGTGAGCTGCGCCGAATCCTCCTGGTGCGTTGACATGGGTGTGATTCCGTTTAAGCTGGAGGATGACAGAGCAAATGCACTGGCGCTCGTTGCATCGGATGCCCGCCGCTTTTTCATAGCGCTGGGCAATTCGCTGACAGAAATGAACGGCGCAGGACTGAAGACCGAACTGGCGGACGGATTATATTACTACAGGGGCGCTGATTACGGCTGGGGCCTTGTTCCTGAGACAATCGAAACACAGGCAGATATGATTCTGACTATGAATATCAAGGCGCGGCAGAATTTTGCCGATTCCGAAAAATGTGATCAGATCGCATTCGCGGTCAATAACGGCATCTGTAAGGCCGTTGCGATTCAGCGCGGCTCCGAGACAGATCCGCTGACAGGCGCGGAGAGCTACTATTTCGGCTGCTATCCGAATGTGCTTGCAGAGGAGGACTTCGGAACCTATATCAGCATTGAGGATGTGCTGGTTCACGCGATGGGCTGATCCAAGGGGCGGATATTTCTCCAAAGATATACAGATAAGATATGCAGATAAAGAGGAGGATCTATTTATGAATCTGGATGAATTACTGAAGGAAGCGATTACGAAGCCGGAAAAGCGCTCGCTGTTCCTGCAAATGCTCATCAAGAGCGATGTGTATGTCATCTGCAAGCGCCCGGTCAAGCACGATGAGATCAATGGCGGTATTTCCATGGAGCTTGTGACGACGCAGAATCCGGACGGTGATGTATTTATTCCGTTTTTCTCAAGCTACCGCTCACTTCAGCAGTTTGCGAAGCGATATGTCAACTGCTATCGCCTGAACTGCCTGCGTCTGTTTGATCTGATTCAGTCGGCAAATGCCGTTCTGAACCCGAATTCCTACGGCAAGGAGTTTTCCTCACAGGAGATCAAGAGCATCCTCATGGTTGCACGGAATCTGAATATTCCTGCGATCTCTATGAAGGAGGAGGAGACGATCGAATACCGTCCGTGTACCAAGAATCTCGACCATATCATCCGCCCGCTGACACGGTACCTCGCAAGACAGGCCAATGTCGATGCCTGCTATATGGTTGAGATGATCCGCGGCTGTGAACGCCCGCAGACTTTGTTTGTGTTTGATATGGGCGGAAACACGCGAAAGCTGTTCTTCCCGCTTTCCAAATATTTGCAGAATTATTCCAAGTCCGGCGATTCGCTGGTGTTCATCAGTCTCGAGGAGCCCGCTGCCAAAAAGGCAGTAACAGGTGTCGATCCGTTCTATATCCGCAAAAAGCGGTTCTTTGAGCGGTAATTGCAGATTTGTCTGATTACTGCCCTCTGACGCAAAACCGCTGTGCGGCTTTGGCGGAGGGCGTATAAACGGAGCGCTTTGCGGCGCATGATGCCGCCCGCTGTCTTTGCCGGCGGAATGCAGATCGTATTTACGATTTGCAGCAGCGCGCAGTATATGTAAAATTCGGAGAAACAGTGATATGATACAAACAGGAACGCCTGTTTTTGAAACGGATGATTTTGAGACAGAGCGTATTTCCAGTCCGGAGGTTCAGCCGCAGGATGGAGAGGCGGAGGTTTCCCTTCGCCCGAAATCGCTGAAGGATTACATTGGGCAGGATCAGGTCAAGGAGAATCTGGCTGTGTACATTGAGGCGGCACGCCGCCGCGGTGATCCGCTCGACCATGTGCTGCTCTACGGCCCGCCCGGCCTCGGAAAGACGACGCTTTCCGGTATTATCGCACATGAGCTCGGTGTGAATCTTCGTGTGACTTCCGGACCGGCGATCGAGAAGCCCGGCGATCTGGCGGCACTGCTGACGAATCTCGGGCGCGGCGATGTGCTGTTCGTCGATGAGATTCACCGGCTGTCCCGTGCCGTGGAGGAGATCCTCTATCCGGCGCTGGAGGACAGGGCGCTCGATATCATGATCGGCAAGGGGCCGTCTGCCAGAAGCATTCGCGTCGATCTTCAGCCGTTTACGCTGGTCGGTGCGACAACCAGGGCGGGACAGCTTACGCCGCCGCTGCGTGACCGTTTCGGCATTGTGCAGCGGCTGGAGCTGTATACGCCGGAGCAGCTCTGCGATATCATCCGCAGAAGTGCAATGCTGCTCGACATTCCTTGTGAGACAGACGGAGCGATGGAGCTTGCAAAGCGTTCAAGAGGTACGCCGCGTATCGCGAACCGCCTGCTGCGGAGAGTGCGCGACTTTGCCGATGTGCTCGGCAAAGGCGTGATCGACGCACAGACGACCAGAATGGCGCTCGAACGCCTCGAGATTGACGAGCTCGGCCTCGATAAGCTCGACATCCGGATGCTCGATATGATGATCAAGGGCTACCACGGGGGGCCTGTCGGACTGGAAACACTGGCTTCGGCGATCGGCGAGGAGGCTGTCACACTCGAGGATGTGTGTGAACCGTATCTGATGCAGCTCGGCATGCTTGCGCGAACGCCCCGCGGACGTTGTGCGACAGCACTGGCCTATCAGCATCTGGGCTATCCGGTCGGGGACGGTGCCGGACAGCAGTATTCGCTGACAGATATGCTGAATGAATCCTGAATACAGGAGCCAAGTATACATCATGAAACGCCTGTCAAAAAAAAATTATGAGCATAATAAGCAGATTTCGCTCCCTGAGGGACTGCTGAACGGACAGTCCTTAGGTGCTGTCTCAGGCATGAAATACGGCAGATCAACTGTCAGTTACAGCGGCTGCGAATGTATCGCGGTGTATAATGCGCTGCTGCTGCACGGGACGCCGGTGCCGTTTCCGGATGTTGTGCGGTACATGGAGCGGTTCCGTGTGCTGTTCGGCTTCTGGGGAACGAATTTTCTGGCGCTTGGGTGGTGTCTGCGGCATTTCGGCCTGCGGACAAAGCGTTACCGTTTTCGCAGGCGCATTGCAGCGGCGCTGGTTCTGTATCAGCCTGCGCTGATGGTCTACTGGACAAAGCACCGGTTTGCATCGTCCGTTCACACGGTCTGTGTGCGCCTGACTGACGCAGAAACACTCGAAGTCTTCAATGCATACAACAACTGCACGGGGTCGATCCGCGAAGCTCTTGTGAATTTCCTTCGCAAACGGTTGATTTTTGCTTATATCCCGAAAGCGGAGCAGCAGTGAAACTGTTGTGCTGAATGCAGCTCCCGTTCATTTGCATGAAAGGGGATGTTCCTATGATCTTTTCGTGTATCAATGCTCCGAACGGCGGACTTCTGTTGATGGGCTTTGGATTGATTTATCTTGTGATCGTGCTTGTGATTATCGGGATCGTGTCTGCGGTGATCTGGGCGATTCGAGGCGACCGGCAGAGAGATTCCGGACAGGAAACTCAGGAATCCGCACAGGAGCAGCTTCGGCATGAGCAGGAGATCGCGGAGCTGGAGGCATTGATCCGTCGCCGGAAGGGAAACCGGACCGATGAACACAACTGTTGAATTCCGGATCGCGGCAGCGCTTGTGCTGACGGTATTTGTTGAGGGGCTTGCGGTTTTGGCAGTTACGCGGAAACCCCGGTTTCTGATGTTCAGTCTGTGGTGCAATCTTCTGACGAATCCGGCGATGAATTATTTTGGCTATTCACTGGAGCGGGCGGGCGTTCCGTTCCTGTGCTGGCTGATTCCGTGTGAACTGCTTGTGTTTGCGGCTGAGGCGTGGATGTACCGGCAGTTCGACTGGAAGCACACACCGTTCCGGCGGTGTGCTGTAATTTCCGGGATTGCAAACGGTCTGTCACTCGGAATCGGGCTTGTTTTGCACTTTTGATTGTGATTGGAGTTCAGATGAAAACAGCATTACTTGTTATCGACATGCAGAATGATTATTTGTACGAAAAACGGAAAAAGATATTTGCTTACCGCACAAAGGAATTGACGGATGCTGTGAATGACCTGATCCGTCAGTATCACAGCAAAGGCTGCGATATCATTTATATCCGGCATTTGATTCAGAACCTTCCGACGAACCGGCTGCTCTTTGGTTACTCGATCGCAGGAACAGAGGGTGCAGAGCTTTACAGCGGACTGGACATTGTTTCAGAACATTGCTATGACAAGCTGTTCGGCGATGCTCTGACGAATAAAGAGCTCTGTGCGTTTTTAGCGAAACAGGGGATCGAACGGCTGCATCTCTGCGGACTGGACGAATGCGGATGTGTGACTGCAACGGCACTCGGCGCTGTGAAGCGTGGAATCCCTGCTGAGATCATAAAACGCGGTACAGCAACCGTACTGTCTGCAAGAAAGGTCAAAAAAGCGCATGCCAGGCTTGAAAAGGCCGGTGTTCGGTTTATCTGAATGCGGCGGCAGGCATTGGGACAGAATCAATATCGTGATAATCAGACAGTCCGGGTGATCGGACTGTCCATCCATTAACTGCTGAAAGGAGGCGGATTTTGTGAGCAGACTGCTGAAGCCTGAGGGACTTCGCGGACAGGCGATGTCTCAGATCACACCGGAGCTGATGCTGCGGCTCGGAAAGGCAGCAGCACTGGCAATCGGACGGTCATGCAATCATCCGCCGGTTTTTTATCTCTCTCATGACCCAAGGCTTGCAGCCGATGCGCTCGAAGCAGCACTGAGTGCCGGAATCTGTGCCGGCGGCGGTTATGCCCATACACTCGGCATTCTGCCCTCGGCAGGCATGGCGCTGATGCTTTCGGCAGAGGATGCAGAAGCAGGTATTTCTATTTCCGGCGGTGATCTGCCGTTTGAACAGGTATGTGTTCGGCTGTATGCAAAAAGCGGTGCTCTGATGTCCTCAGAGCAGCTTGATTCCATTGCAGCCTTGATGCAGGGCGGCGCGGCTGCTGCTGAGGGAATCGGCCGGGGCTGCGGGCAAATCCTTCCCCAGCCCGATGCGCCCAAGCGCTATCTCAGACTGCTCGGCACGCGCCTCACCAGACCGGGCCTGCGTGAAAAAGCAAAGCTCCGCATCGCGCTGGACTGCGCCAACGGTGCTGCTTCCGGGCTTGCGGAAACGCTTTTCAAGCTGCTCGGTGCGGAGGTTCTGGTGCTGAATGACAACCCTGACGGTACGAACATCAATCAGGACTGCGGCGTCAAGAAAACAGACAAGCTGGCGGAGTTTGTGCAGGACTATAACTGCTGTGCGGGCTTTGCATTTGACGGCGATGCTGCCCGGGTCGTCGCTGTTGACGAAACCGGCGAAACGATCGGCTGCGACCGCTGTCTTGCAATCCTCTGTGAGGACAGATTGCAGGAGCAGGCCAACGCGCCGGCGATGCTCCCGAAAACGATGCTGCGCGGTACTGCCGTGACTGTTGAGACGAATCTCGGCTTCCTGCGTTATGCAAAATCCCGGGAGATACCGGTTCATATGACGCAGCCTGCACAGCAGTTCATGACCGAACGAATGCGCAGACTCTCGCTCCCGTTCGGCGGCAACGGCAGAGGCTTGATTTTTACAGC
>CAMNJD010000198.1 GCA_946540705.1 uncultured Ruminococcus sp.
GAACACCGTCATCCAGTTCGTCCAGTCGTTATTACCGGTCTGCGGAAGATCAACTTCGTTACCCGCAGCATCAGTACCGGTTACTTCGCATTCATAGAAGCAGGGGTAACCATCCTCGGAGACTTCCTTACCGGCCTGAACCTTGACAAGTTCAAAGTCATCTGCCGTCAGATATGTTTTATGCATCCTGTCTGAATATGGAGACATCTCCCGTACACGCCAATGCATTTTCGGTATCGGAAGTGATTTGGACGATACCGCCGTACTGCGTAAACGAAGCAGCAGAAACCTTCCCTGCACTCGTCAGCTTTCCGCTTGCTTCTTTCTGTACATACACATTCAGCGCATTGTTTCCGCTGATTCCGCCGACTGTCAGGCTGCTGCCATCCGTGAGAATCAGATTGACGTTGGTGCCCAGAACAAGGCTGCCCTCAACTGCCGCATCACCGGACACAGCATACCAGCCATTGACCAGAACCGGACTGTTTTCATCGAGGGGATATGCCATGACTGTTTTTTTGTTTCCGCTTTCATCAATATATTCGGTTTCAACGGTCAGTGTATTGTAATTGGAATCCAGGGACTTAATCAGTGAAAAATATGTCTGTGCATAATGCTCTGATGCAAGTGTCTTCAGATTCGTGAAGAATGTTCCGAGATGATAGAACTGTCTTTTTTTGTGTTCTTTCAGAGCGTCCTGATAATAATAGTCATGCCGGCCATCAGGCCGCCGATTCCGGTGAGCGCAAGATGTCCGGTCGTGAAAACGGAGGCTGTTGCGAATGCTTTTTCATCGCTATTCCAGAAAAGGTAGATGCCGCCCTCCTTGTTGTTGAATGCATATGCCTCGTCTGCGATGTCCATTGCGTAGTCATAGGTGAAGAAGTGCAGACCCCTTGTGCAGCCCTTGGGCATTGTATTGCTGCCGGTCTGATAGGTCAGCGAATCCGCAAGGATCGGGTTCCCCTTTGCCGGAGACTTGTTCGTGTACAGCGCGAGCCACTGCTTGCCGCAGTCGCAGTTGAGGTCTGCCGCATTGCCGCAGCCCCATTCCGCGTATTTGTCCACGCCGTCCTGCCAGTCGCCGATCTTGCCGACGTCCTGCCGGTTGCACCTGACCACATCGTAATATGCAAACTGGTCAAATTCAATGTTCTTCTTCTGATTACCCTTTTCGTCAAGAACGGGCTTGCCGTTTTCATCGGTCAGGTAGGTCACGATGTCCGCTTCATCGACGATCATCATGGGGATCGCCGTGAAGTCGCGCTGATTGAATTTGTACATCTGGTAGATCTCAAAGGCTGCGGCAGCCAGCATCAGTGTACCGCCGATACCCATAAGCCAGCGTCCGATTGTAGCACTTCTTGCTTTGTTGGTGATCTCTTCCTTGCCTTGTTGGAGCCTTTCGTCGAGTCGCTTAATATCTCCGTAGGTAAATACAAAATTCCGGATCGGCTTCAGCTCTGCATCGGGCGACTGCGCATAATAGAGCTTATCCGCTCTGGTGTAGTACAGATAGAGCCCGGTGCCGCCGCTGCCCGCATTCAGCGAAACGATCTCTGAGCCCGCCTTCAGATTGTGCTTCAGCAGTTGATAGGAGGCGCCGTAGACTGTCTCATAGACCGGCAGCTTTCCGTTCATGACAACATTGCCGTTTTCGTCTAGCTTCTTTTCCTTGCTCTGATACTGCTTGTAGTTCTTGCCGCTTTTCGTGTAGGCATCCTCAAACCTGAGCTGCTCCGGCGGATTCTCTCCGGCATAGAGGAACACATCGCGGATGGCATGTGATGCATCAGCCGTGCGCCGGTATCCGATCGCGATATAGGTGTCAGAGGCGGAGTTGTAGTTGCAGTTGACCGTCGTCGCCGCACACGCATTGGACGTTCCGAACAGATCGGCAATCGCCTCCTGCCGGCTCTTTCCGAGCCCCATATAGAGCGATTCGATATACGGCAGATCTGCCAGATCAAACTTTGTGTGGATGTACAGGAATTCGTCTGTCCGCATCCAAAGCTGGTCATAGCTTGGGATTTTGAAGTCCACCTTATCCCTGTCGGAGCAGGAATAGGTCGTATTGTAGCCGCTGATTGCCTGCTCCTTGCTGAGCTCGATCTCCGTGACCGGTGCGCAGAAGGTCGCTGTTCCGCTGTTTCTGGAGTAATACAGGAAATAATTGCCCTCCTTCGACCTGACCGGCCCGTCCGCAAGGGTAGACGATGTTCCGCCGACGGATAATGCAGGCGGCGCTGTTTTTTTATCGGAATAGTATTTGAGCAGCGCATAGACAGGCGATACGGCCGTCTGATTCGTTCTGACAACACCGATATACGCACAGTGGTAGCTGTCCTCAAATTCATCGACTGCTGTGAAGTTTTTATCTCTTTCACTCCGCCTGTGCCCCCAGCGCATATTGGCGAAATCGTTGCCGTATACCCATTCATTATCAGAGGGGTCACGGTGCGTGACATCCCGCACGTTCATCTCATACCACGGATTCTGATCGGAAAGGTCTATCGGGATGATCTCGTCAAATTCCGTCACAAGGGGCTTGTCGGAGATATCGGGATACATCGCTGCGATTGTGCCCCACTGTGCGGCTGCCTGTGAATAGAGCGCATTGATCGCCGCCTCCGGCGTATTGCCGGTCCCGCAGAATACCGCTGCAACGTAATGCTTTTTTGTTGTATACACATTGTGACAGGTATCGTCCTCGCCAACTCTGCCGCCGGCATCGTTCCGCAGGTACAGATAGAGGTATTCCGAGCCCTCGTTCGTTGTATCCAGCGCCAGATTTATGGGGTGTTCATAGTCGCCCGATGTACGCAGGTCACAGACAGGAACATAGTCTGCGAACGTGCCGGGTTTTTCGTCCGTGACCAGCATGATCTCGTCCCTGCGGATGGGCAGCACGCCTGTGACCGGGCCGTTTGTGAGCAGATAATGCGTCATGACCTCTGTCTCACCGCTTGTCATCCACGGAAGGTCGTGCCTCTGCCTTGCCTCACAGTCCACGTAAAAGGGCATGGGCATATTCGCCATGTTGTAGTAGCTGTTGGAAACGCCTGCCGCCGTAATCGGGTTGCCCTGAATGCTGACATTCGTGACCTGCATCGTTCCGGCAGGGGTTGACAGTCCGGTATATTTCAGCGTATTTGTCGTTTCTGTATACGGTGTGACAAGTCCCGTTACGCCTGTGATCGCTCGGTAAGGGTTATAGGTATAGGAAACGCCGAAGTAGATCTCCGAACGAAACGGACCGGGGGTATCTTTCATAAAATGCTTCAGCCACCAGCCGTCATCGCCGTTGATCAATCCCTCATCGGAATGATTGATCGCCATACCGCCGTAGACTGAGTGGAAAACATCATATGTCCAGTCCTTCTTCAGCATCCCACCTTCTTTATCCTGCCAGAATGTCGCAGCCTTCAGTTCTCCTGCGGTACTGCTGATCGTATTGCAGTCCTCGGCGAGGTCAAAGCCGTTCTCTCTCGCAAAGGTCTTCATAAACTCCTGATTCGTACCGAAACGCCGGTCATCACCGCCCTTATCAACTGCCATAAAGTAGGAAAAACCTGCAATAAAAGGGGGCTGACTGTCCTGTGTTTCAGCTTTGTACTGCTCCTTCGGCCAGAAATAGAGATACAGTCCGTCCGAGGGATCGTCCTGCGCCGATTTGTTTTTCGTGTTCTCCTTAATGCTGTGGAACGTGGTATCCTGAACTGCAAAATAGTCATAACCCGCATTATCGCTCCACTTGTGCTTGAAATCCACAGCCTGACCCCCGCTGAACAGGCAGACCGGTTCAGCACCGCAGCCAAGCGGCAGCCGTTTCGTTTCCACGCTGATCTTGGCGATCGGCGTGCCGGCAGCAGGGCTCAGCGTTGCATAGAGCGAGATGCCGTCCGGTGTTGTACCGCTGGTATTCAGTCCCATTCTGGCATCCGGGATGCAGGTGCATGATATCCTCAAGCGAGCTGTCCTCTGTCAGATCATCCAGGTTATAACCAAAGGTGCTACCGGATGCATCATACAGGGATTTCGCTTCC
>CAMNJD010000199.1 GCA_946540705.1 uncultured Ruminococcus sp.
CTGCCGACACGGAATTTAAGCAATACTTCGCGATATCCGGCGCAGGCACACCTTTTTTCAGCATTCCCTCACACTGATTCTGCAAACCGGAAAGCGAGCAGCATCCGTCTTTCAGCGTCACGCGCATATGCGCACGCGAATCACTCTGCATCGCAAGCTGTTCAAGCGCCGGGCCGCACGGAAATTGCAGTCCGAGCATCAGCCCGACACGGTCAACAGCCTGCCCGGCCTTCAGATCCAGCGATGCCGCTACCGGTTCGATCCGCAAAACTGCATCTGCATCCGGAATGCACTTTACGCAGTCTGTTGTGCCGCCGCTGACATGAAACGCCAGAAACGGAGCGTCGGGTCTGTCGAGCCATGACAGGCAGTCAGCAGAAAACAGTGCCGCAAGGATATGCCCCATCTGATGTGAAGTCTCATGAACCGGAATGTTCTGTGCAGCAGAAAGCATCCTTGCTGCGCCGAGCCCGGCCAGAAAGCAGGGCATGTATGATCCCTCCGCCGAGCGCGGTGCATCGGACACACCGACTGCATCCGCGCTGATGCCGCCTCCGAGCGCTGCACTGAGCTTCTGCATCAGAACAGGAAGCTGTCTGACGTGATGAAACACGGCATCGCTCTGACGCAGACCGGCCTGTCCCTCCGGAACCGGAAGGAGCTGCTTTTGCTGCACAATGCAGTTTGTTTCTGTGTCATAGAGCGCGCAGGAGGTCGTATAATTGCTGGTATCAATACCGAGCAGCTTCATGATGTGCTGCCGTCCTGCGCAGTCAGCTCTTTGGTGTAAGCGCCGAGCAGACCGTTGATAAAGCGGATATCATCCTCCGATGCAGAGTAAGTCTCCGCCAGCAGAATCGCCTCTGAGACTGCTGCATTGGTCGGGGTTCCGTCATCAAACAGGATCTCAAAGATCGCGAGACGCAGAATCGTCAGGTTCAGCTTGGAGATGCGGCTGATACTGCGCTTTTTACTGAATCGCTGGATCGTTTCATCCAGCTCATCAATATGTGCCAGAGTCCCGTCCACAAGCTCCTTAACCGCATCGTTGACAATGATCTCGTCGATTTCCTCTGCGATCTCATACAGAGACTCGATCGGGTCGTCGCGCAGAGATTTTTCAAACAGCAGCTTCATAGCGCTGTCACGTATTTCACGTCTGGTAGGATTTGCCATGTCTGTTCCTTTCCCTTACGGAATTATTTTTCGTAAGCAATACCGGCCGCAACCACATGAACCTTGGAAACGATGACGCCGGTCATGCTCTGTACATTTGCCTTGATATTCTCCTGAACCTGCTCAGCAACAACAGTCAGGCGTGCGCCGTCCTCCAGAATGATGCGGACTGTGATCTCCACCATATCATTGATGACCTGTACGGTCACAGGCTCCGTGCGGCGAAAGGCCGTGAGGATTCCGTTCTTCTGTGCTGCCAGATCAGCAACGCCGTCGATCTCTTTTGCAGCGACAGTCGCGATTGAGCGGATGACGTTCTCAGAGATCCTAACGACGCCGTGCGAAACCGGCTTCTTCGGATAATCGTTGCTCATACTTGTTTCCTCCTCAGATTGAACGACAGATAATCAGACAGGACGGCAGGAGATGTTTCTGCCGTCTGTCTGTGTCCATACTCTATTATTATACCAGATTTTTGGGATTCACACAACCTTTTTTTGAAAAAAACTTTATTTTTTCTGCTTTTATTCCTCCGGAACCGCTCCGCTCCCGTCTTTTGCAACCTCAAAAATGCGGATTCCCTCTGCCGGAACGTCAGCTTCGGTCAGGATTATGTCCTTGATTGCCGCCGCCTGTGACGCATCGAGTCCGCTGCTCTCAACAACGACCTTGGCTGTTTCCCCGTCGAGATAGACGACACAGTCCGAATAGCCCTGCGAAAGAATGAGGCTTTCGATGACATTTTCGCTTTCGATCATCTTCGACATATTGACCGCGTCGATCGCATTGGTCACCATTTCATCATTGCTCAGATCCCCGCCGCCGATAATGCTTTGCAGCGTCTGCACTGCACGGTCACGGCTGCTCTGCTTGTCAAGCCTTGCCTGCGCAAAATAGTCCGCGCCGGTCGGTGTCGCGCTGACCATCTCGGCAGTGCCGTATTCTGCAAGGTCATCCGCAGCGGCTGCGGCAGGCTCCTCATCGGTCAGCGCACCGCTGCTTGTCTTAGACGGCATCAGGCCGGTCCCGCCGGCAAGAACATAGTTGAGATAGACAGCAGCACCCAGCACAAGCGTCAGTGCGCTCAGGATGAGCTGTTTTTTACCGATAATGACAGCAGGCTTCTTCATATCAATTACTCCTTTCAGATCGAGCCGGATTTTCCGACAAAGACATTTGCATCGGGAATACCGAGAACAGTCGATACCGCATGGCTGACCCGCTCCTGTACGGCGGCATGATCGCCGCCGGTGCAGAGTACTGCAACGCCGACGACCGCAGGGTATCTGGTTTCTGCAATCAGCGCGGATTCATTCCCGCCGCTTTTGGTGATCACGCAGCTTGCCTCAGACTGTGTGCCGCGGTCACTTTTGGATGACTTCACCTCCTCTGCGTAGATCTGCTCTGATGTACCGCTCAACGTGACCATAACAGTCACCGTGCGTATTCCGTCCATCTGCCGGATCAGAGCTGTCAGGCGTTCTTCCAGCTCATTTCGGTACGCTTCCGGTGCAGCAGCTTCTGTCATATCCGGCGGAGGCTCGGCTGCATGAGTCGTCTCTTTTTTGCCGGACAGCATCCCGGAGAACAGGATCAGCGCCATGCCGGCCAGACCCAGTGCAACGATGATACGCAGCCCGGATTCGCTCTTTAGCCTTTCCCGAACCGCTCTGAGTATCTCATTCACTGTGAACGCCCTCCTCTCTGACCGAAATGTCCTCCCCAAGCCATTCACGCAGATAAACTCTTCCGGTTAGCAGATTACCGGTCACTGTAACCTCATTGATTATTATGCTGCCGGTCTCATCAATATGCAGATCACAGCCAGTAACCTTGCACGGAATGCATTTTTCCCGGAACGCATTGTTGAGAGCGTCACAAATGCTGTCAGAAATTGCTGATTCCTGCATTTCATGCAGACGTTCCGTGATGTCAGCGGTTTGCAAATCCCCCCTGATATCGGGCACAGGCAGCGCTGCCTCGGGCAGGTGAAGCAGCGGGCGCAGAATCAGCGTCATCATCAGAATTGCAGTCAGCAGCCGGATCTGCTTCTGAAAACGCTCCAGCGGCAGAACACCCTCCGCCAAAGACAGTGCCAGCGCGCCGGTGCAGGCACTGATCACAGTTGTGCGCAATGTGTCCATGATTCACGCTCCGTTCGTAAGCAGCAGCATAATCGCACAGGTAAATATCAGCATCAAAGCAAAGCAGATCAGCATCGCAAAGGCTGCTGCAAGCATAGACTGAATATGCTGAAACAGCGCTGCAAGTGCATCCGTTCCGGCCGCATCGGCAAAGATCCGTGCTGCTGCAAATATTGCACGGTACAGCAGAAGGGACAGCAGGGGAGGCAGAACCAGCGCAAGCAGCACCAGAATGCCGATCGCGCCGGCGCCGTTCCGTACAAGGCGCAGACTTCCCTGCACCGTAGTGTATGCGTCAGACACGGCTCCGCCTACAATCGGAATCAAGGATGACGAAAGCAGCTTGACGGATTTGGCTGCAAGAGAATCTGCCGATGCTGCAACGAAGCTGCGCACGGAAAGGAGCGCGGAGAACAGCGTCATTACAGAAGCAAGTGTCCATGTTACCGCCTTCTGAAAGCCTGAGACAAACCCGCCGAGCCGCAGATTCGGGTTTACTGCATCGACAATGCCGATTGCTGCCGCCATTTGCAGCAGCGGAAACAGAATCAAATTTGTGAGCTGCATCACAGTCTCACTCAGAAACAGGATAAAGACCTGATATGCTGCGCCGCTTGCGGCGTGACCGCCGGCTGCGAGAAATGCGGAAAACACAGGCACAAAACTCAGCATAAAGAGCTGACCGGTCTGAAGCGCATCAGCAGTCCGGCGCAGGCAGTCACAAAGCGGTCTTGCTGCTCCGGCCGAGCAGATCAGCACACAGAATGTTCCGACAAGCCTGCGCATTCCGCTGTCTGCAACTGTATCCCCTAATCCGCTGAGCAATGCAGAGAGCAGCGTCAGTGAGAGCAGCGCCCCGAGCAGAACGACCGGAGCTGCCGCTTCCTGCTTCAGTGTGCGGAAGAACCGGTGCAGATAGTCAGAAGGGGAGATCTCCAGAACCGTTTCCGGATGCTCAAAGCTGATCTCAGTTTCTTCAAGTGTATCCTTTGCGGATTCCGGCACCATTTCGTCCGCCTGACGTAGCGTATCAGAAAGCTCCGGCGGAAGCGTGACTTCTGCCGAGCATGTCCGTGTCAGAAGCAATACCGCCAGAATCAATGCACAACATGACGCTATCATACGAATCATCCGATGCATGTCATCACCTCACGAAGCAAAGTCAGAAGCGGGTCGATCATCGGAAGAACCAGGATCAGCAGTGCGGCCTTTCCGGCAAGGAGCACACCGGTCGCTACAGCCGATTCTCCTGCATCCTTGCAGATATCAGATGCGAGCTGCGTGATGCAGCAGATTCCGATTGCCTTGCCGATGCGGG
>CAMNJD010000200.1 GCA_946540705.1 uncultured Ruminococcus sp.
AATTTCGCGCTCTGCGGAGCGCGACGAGGGGCGCTGCCCCTCGACCCTGCAAGCCTTTGAAAAGGCTTGAGCGAAACTTTTGATATGGGCAAAATTAAAGCTATTTGTTTTAACCTTATTTTTCCGACCACCTAAAAAATTACATGCCCATTTATTCGATTGCCTTCATGGAACCCGCCATGTCAATCGCTCTGAGCCTGCGGCGCAGCATCAGATTGACGAAAAGCGTGAAAATCATGGTGACAGCCGCGGCAAGCGCAAAGCAGTACCACGGTATATCCGGTGCGAACATCACCACATCGACCTCTGCTGTGCGCACAACATATCTGCACAGGAAGATGCCGGTCACCAGCCCGGCCAGCATTCCGATCACAGAGGAAAGGAGATTTTCGCGGAAGATATAGGAATATACTTCCCGGTCATAGAAGCCGAGCACTTTAATCGTCGCGAGCTCGCGCTTCCGTTCTATGATGTTGATATTCGCAAGATTATAAAGTACCGCAAATGCAAGCAGTCCCGAGCAGATCAGAATGAGCACAACGACATAGCCCAGTGCTCTGACCAGCTTGCGGAAATTGTTTCCGCTCTGAGATGTAAAGTCCAGCCGCAGCAGTGCATCTGTTCCAAGGAGTGCTTCCGCCGCAGTATTTTCGTCAGCGTTTTCCGTCAGATTCGCAAAAAAGCAGTTCGATTCATATTCTCCGAACAGCTCATTGTACAGTGCCGGTGTCATGCAAACGCGGTTCAATACGTAGTTTTCCATCATTGCACGAACTTTGACCGGATGTGCAGCACCTTCCAGCTCGATCGAACCGCCTTCCCGGATTCCAAGCAGACGGCCGAGCTTTTCGTTGATAATGACGCTCTCGTCATCAAGCAGAAGCTGCTGATGTGATTTCCGGTCACGGAGATTAACGTATTCCGAAAACCGTTCCGGATCCTCGGGAACCAGGAATGAGACTTCATACTGTGCGCCGCCGGCGGAGACTGTTCCGGATTTCATCAGACCGAATGTGTATCCGGTGACAGTATCTGAGGCATCAAGCGTGTCAGTCAGCAGGTCGCGGTGTTCGGGCGCTTCATCGTACAGGCCGAACATATCATAGACAAAAACCTCACCGTAGTGCAGATCGACGATCGCCGCAATCGAATGGTACAGGCCGAAGCCTGTCAGCAGCAGTGCGGTGCATCCGCAGATCCCGACGACCGTCATAAGAGCGCGGCTTCGGTAGCGAAAGATGTTCCGCATTGTGACCTTTGCATTGAAGCTGCATCTGGACCAGAGCCAGTGCCATTTTTCAAGCAGGATGCGTTTTCCTTTTTTCGGCGGCTTCGGACGCATCAGCTTTGCGGGTGTTTCGCGCAGTGCAGAGCCGCAGGCAGCAAGTGCTGTCAGTCCGGTGCAGAGCAGTGCCGCCGCAAGGCATCCCAGCGCATAGCCCCAGCGGAACGGGCAGGATATCTGCGGATAGTGGTACATCATTTCATAGCATTTGAAGATGACCCGCGGAAATACCTGAAACCCGAGTGCGGTTCCGACAGCGGTTCCGAGCACGCTTGCAATGACCGTATACAGAAGGAACTGAGCCGATACCTGCGCAGTCGAATACCCCAGCGCCTTACATGTACCGATCTCGGTGCGCTGCTCCTCGACCATGCGTGTCACAGTCGTCAGGCAGACCAGCGCAGCGACCAGCAGGAAAAATGCCGGAAAGATGCGGGCGATGCGGTCTACCCTGTCCGCGTCCTCTCCGTAGCTGCTGAAGCCGGGATTGCTGCTGCGGTCCAGTGCATACCACTTGATCTGATCCGGAATGTCCTCCAGAGCAGCGACACCGGCATGATAGTCAGCCTCTCCGTCTTCAAGCTGCTGCTTCAGCTCACTGAGGCGCTGATGTTCCTCGGTATCAAGGCGATCCAGTTCAGCAGACTGTTTGTCGTATTCCGTTTTCGCCTCTGCATAATCCGCTTCCTTGCTGTCGAGAGCAGCTTTTTCTGCGGCAAGTGTTTTCTCCTTGGCTGTGAGTTCATGTCGGGCTGCCTCCAGCGCATTCCGTCCGTAGGAAGCCTCTTTCGCATCAACCTCCGTTTCGGTGATCTGATTTTGCAGTAAGACCTTTTGGTTTGTGAGATAAAACGTGATCGTTTCCTCAAGAGTCGCCTTATCATCGGATTTCACCGGTGCCGTAAAGTAGGCAGTCATTGAACCGCTCAGATCGTATTCGTCCGTATTAAATTCAGACATATCGTCGATCATCTGCTGAATATCGGAGTCAAACGGCTCTGCCAGGCGGCTCTCTCTGCTTCCTGCAATCAGACTGATCACGCGGTCGATCTCCCCGACCTGTACTTTCATTTTATCCAATGCGCCGTTTGCAGTGCGTTCCTTTGCGAGGAGCGTACTTTCACGGCGGTCAAAATCTTCCTTTTTCCCGTTATAATCCGCTTCGTCCCGTTCATAGATTTCGCGGGCATCGGTTAATTCAGCCTCAGCCGCATCAAGGGCAGCCTTGGCATCAGACAATCCGGCACGGCCGTTCTTCAATGCCTGTTCGAGCTCTTTGCTGCCGGATTCATAGGCCTTTTGTCCTTCATCAAGCTCACTGCGCGCTTCTTTGAGCTTTGCCTCCGCATCGGTTCGCAGTTGTGCAGCCCGCGGCGCAGACAGCGTGCGGATATCATGCAGCAGCATGTCTGCTTGTTCGTCAATGATCTTCTGATAATCTCCGGAAAAGCTGTTGACATCTGCCGTATCATTGAGTGTCAGGAACACATCGGTATAGTAATCCGAATCGAATGCGCCGGGAGGGACGAGCAGAAAACAGTCGATGCTTCCGTTCCCGACGGTTGTGGTACCGCGCTGAAAATCCGTGTACATCGACCAGTCTGCGCGGCCGACTGCCGTAAATTCTGTGACTCCGAGTATACTTTGATCCGTGTCCGTCTGCCTGACCTTCACGGTATCGCCGATCTGAAGGCTGTCCGGTGTTTTGACTTCAATGAGGCACTCGTCCGGACGTTCCGGCATACGTCCCTCTGTCAGCACCGGTGTGTTGATCTGATTTCCGGGCTTTCTTGCCTGATCCGGCAGACTGAATACCCGGACGATCTGATCAGCGGGGCTTTCGGCAAGCGGAAGATATGCGATCTCTGAATAACCGCTGTATAGCTGCCGGATCTCGCTGCGCGCAGAAAGCAGTGCAATTTCTTCCTCGCAGAACCCGACATTTGAGACAAGATGCAGATCCATGAGCGCGGTATCACGGTAGTACTGCTCGGCAGAATCCTTCATGTCCGTGCTTGTGACTTTCAGGCCGGCAAAGAAACCGGTGCTGATCGCGATAATGCCGAACAGCGAGATAAACCGCTCCTTGGAGCGGAGTGTGCTCCGCAGGGTATTCCGAAGCAGGGTGTGTGTGTTCGCGGGCAATCTCACCGCCTCCTCTCGCTGAATGCTACCATACGATCTCAGACACAGGAACCGGCTGTGCCTGAAGCATCGTTTCGGAAACGGTACCGCCGCGCAATTCGATCACCTTGTCCGCCATCGGCATCAATGCGCGGTTGTGTGTAATGACGATGACAGTCATGCCGTCATTGCGGCAGCAATCCTGAAGTAATTGCAGGACGGCTTTGCCGGTGCTGAAATCAAGCGCACCCGTCGGCTCGTCACAGAGCAGGAGCTTTGGACGCTTTGCAAGTGCGCGGGCAATCGAAACCCGCTGCTGTTCGCCGCCGGAGAGCTGCGCGGGGAAATGCTCCGCACGGTCTTCCAGACCGACCTTTTTCAGCATTTCATCAGGAGAGGCAGCATTTTTGCAGATCTCAGCGGCCAGCTCGACATTTTCAACGGCTGTCAGATTCTGTACCAGATTGTAAAACTGAAAGACAAATCCGACATCCTCGCGCCGGTATCTGGTCAGTTCCTTTGCGGACATGCCGTTGATATTTGTGCCGTCCACAATGATCTCTCCGCTGTCGCAGAAGTCCATTCCGCCCAGCAGATTCAAAACTGTTGTTTTTCCCGCGCCGGACGGTCCGACGATCAACACGAATTCGCCCTTTTCAATCTCAAAACTCACACGGTCTGCCGCTTTTACCAGAATGCTCTCGCTTTTGTAGGTTTTGCAGACATCTCTGAGCGTAATAAATGCCACAGCTTTATTCCTTTCCGCAGCCTGCGTCCGGATGATAGACCATAATATCCGGAAACAGACGGTATTTTTCATTGTAATCGAGGCCCCAGCCGACAACAAACAGGTCATCAATGGGGAAGCCGATGTAGTTCGGGACGATCCGCTCCTTTAGCTGCTCATCACGGCGGGACGGTTTGTCCAGCATCGTACAGATCCGGATATCGGCAGCGCCCTTGTCAGCGAAATTCTGCATCACAGTATTCATTGTATGTCCGGTATCAATGATATCCTCGACAATCAGAACATGTCTGCCGCGAACGTCAATATGCTCGCCCAGATCGAAGATCGGAGATCCCGCAGGCCGGGTGCCCTGATAGGAATGCACCTTCAGGAAATCGATCTCACAGGGAATGGTCAGCTCCCGCACCAGATCTGCCGAAAAGAACACAGCACCGCGAAGTGTGCAGAGCAGCAGAAGGGGATTATCCTCCTGAATATGCTGATAGTCACGGGAAATCTCCGCGGCAAGTTCCGTAATGCGGCTGCGCACCTCTGCATTTGTTTTCAGAATTGTGAAACGCTCTTTCATTGTGAATTCCTTTCCAATTTGAAATCCGGATTTTTTTCGCCGTGAAGCCGACTGTGTGCTGCAAAGGATCAAAAATCCCCTATTTTTAATCATACCACATTTTGTTTCAAAAGTCAATGGATTTTCGGAAAAATCTGTACACTATGTACTGCTAGTTGCATTTTGTGAGAGTTAAACTATCGGTAATATTTCATCGGTACGCTCTTGACAAATGTCTGAAAACATGATACAATATACACTGTAACGGGGTGTAGCGCAGTTGGTAGCGCGCCTGCTTTGGGAGCAGGATGCCGCAGGTTCAAATCCTGTCACTCCGATCAGGCGGGATATACCCGAAAAAACGCCCTCCGGTGTTTCTGAACCGGAGGGCGTTTTCTGTTTTAGAAACGTGACAAAAAGACGATGATCGGATGATCGGGAATGGGACGCCGTCCGCAAGCTCTTAAGCGAGCTGAGCTGCGCGTCCGTATTTTGTGCGGCGAACCACCATTGCAAGCAGTCCGAGTGCGGCGGCAAATGCCGCTTCAATCATCAGATAGACGCAAAGCTGCCTGCCGTCAAAAGCGGTCTTTCCGCAGATGATTTCGTTTGCCTTGACATACCAGTATGCAGGCAGGAATCTTGAGAACCGGATGACGCCCTCGCCCAGCCATTCCATCGGGACAAAAATGCCGCAGAGGAAGCTCATGCCGAGACCGAGAATCTGCGCCATCAGATTGACGACCAGCTCGCTGGGATTGAAGCTCGCGATCAGCACGGAAAGCGATACCGCGATCATCGCAAACAGAAAGCTGTTCAGCAGCGAGAACCATGCTGTTCCGTGAAACATTCCGAATACGCCGAATCCTGCGATGATGAACACAAACCAGACCGCGACAACGAGCAGTGTGCTGCCGAGAATGATCTGAAGCGTATAGGATGATGACCTCACGCTGGAGCAGTTCGTGCGGTAACGGATGTTCTTTTTCCCCATTGCCAGCAGCACCGGGCAAAGCACCTCAATCAGGACGGAAAGCAGAATGTAGGGCAGATATCTGAAATAATCATCAAACAGCGGGGAGGTTTCTTCGCTGTTTTGTTCGCCGTCTGCTTTTCGGATTGTCACTTTCGTTTCCGCAGAAAGCACACGCTCCGTATCGCTGATCGCGTCAGAGAGCGGACGGCCGCTTGCCTGAAATGCGCGGACAGAGCTGACATATTCATCCAGAAGCTGCCCGACCAGTATACTGTAATAGGAATCGTGAATATGGTAATTCTCAAAGAGATCATCGTATTCCTGCGCACGGAGCCGTTCTGCATAGCCCTTTTTGATTGTCATGATAACGTGAATATCTGTATTCATGCCCATATAGAGCGTATCCTTGATCACATCGGTGTCCTTCTCAAGTTCCTTCAGATTATGCCTTGTACCGATGAATTCCCGCAGAGTACGGCTTTCCGGCGTGTCGTCCTCATCAAAGACGACAACGCCGAGCTTTACGCTTTTGAAAACCTGTTCTGCCGGATTCTGACCGGACTTTGTCATGGACACTGCGATCACAAGAAAAATGCCGATATAGATGAATGCGGTCGAGAGCTTCTTTCGCATGACCTTGATAAACGCCTTAAACACTTGCATATTTCTTTCTCCTTGTCATCAGAAAGCCCAGCAGAATCAGAACTGCTGACAGCACTGCCATGGTGATGACCGTAACGATATAGCGCCGGTAATCACTGTCGATATTCAGATAATACAGACTGTCGGTAATGACGGCGGCAGGATTGATTTTGTTGACCCACGGCACATGTTTGCGAATGATGCCCTTCATGTTGCCGATCATCAGCCCGCTGAGGAAACAGCAGAGCATAGACACACCGAAGCAGATGCTGGTTTTGGTTCCGGTCTGGAATCTGCCGATTGAGCCGATGCAGAAGCCAAAAGACAGACCGAGAATCCCGCCGAGAACGGATGTCAGGTAGATCAGTCCCAGATTGCCGCCGAACTGGATCCGGAGGACAAACCGGAGGAATGTGACGCTGATTACCATGCAGATCGTCTGCACGATCATGCTGCCGAGCAGGCAGGCGGCGAGACTGACGGATTTCGGGGTGGGGGAGCAGCACTTTCTCGCACCGAGCTTTGAAAGGTTACCCTGATTCTGAATTGTGATATGCAGTCCTGTAATTGACCCGTACATCGCGACCATTGCCAGCAGATTGGTAAAATATTCGATCATAAAATCGGGATTGCCCTTTGTCAGGGGAACCTCCGTGACCGGTTTGATCTCCGCTGTCAGGCTTTCGATCACAGCCTGTGCAGAGGCAGGATCGGATGCGATGCATTCGCGTGCGACATCATTTGTCATGTTGTACTGCTCCGCGAAGTTTCGCAGGAGTGTTTCTTCAACGTCCGCCTCGTAAATAGACGACTCGCTCTGCAATACCGTTAAGGAAAGCCGGCCGTCGGCATTGAGAATTCCTTTGACCTCTTCAGCCTCCAGCAAGCGGTCTGCTTCGTCAGCATCTACATACTGCACTGAAAGAAGCGCATCGTCGCCATTCGAGACTGCTTCCAGAACCTGATGCAGTACCGGGTCATCCTGTGTCTCTACGACGGCGACCGGAATCACTGCGGTTTTTGCCACATTGGTATAGATATTTTTGAATGCGATCTTAAAGGCGATACCCAGAAACATCGGAAACAGGATCAGCCAGAAGATCAGATCCTTGACCCGAAGCGCAGTACGCAGTTCGTATTTCAGATTGTGCAGGAACATATCAGCCCTCCTTGTCTCTGAGTGCCTTGCCGGTGATCTCAAGGAACACATCGTTCAGCGTCGGCAGTTCGGTATAAACTCTTCCGAAGATCAGGTCGTTCTTTTGCAGGACATCCAGGATCCGGATGAGATTATGCTTTCCGCCTGAGCAGAATACCGTGAGCTTTCCCTCACTGTATTCTGTATTGTACACATGCGGAAGTTTCCCGATTGCTTCATGTACCTGTTCGGGAAGCTCAAGAATCTCGATCGAAACAGTCTCCGTGTTTTTGATCATCCGCTTCAGCTCTTCCTTCGTGCCTTCTGCAATTTTCTTCCCCTTATCCATGATCGCGATACGGGTGCAGATCTGCTCGACCTCCTCCATATAGTGCGAGGTGTAGATGATCGTAGCACCGCTGCGGTTCAGCTCTTCAATTCCTTCGAGAATTTTGTTTCTGCTCTGCGGATCAACTGCGACAGTCGGTTCATCCAGAATGATGAGCCGGGGCTTATGTGCTATGCCGCAGGCGATGTTCAGACGGCGAAGCAGACCGCCGGAGAGCTTTTTCGGTCGGAATTTGATGAAATCCTCCAGCCCGACAAACCGGATCGCATCTTCAACATACTGCTTGCGCTTTGCTTTGTCGGGAATATACAGACCGCAGAAATAGTCGATATTCTCATATACGGTCAGTTCATCAAATACCGCGACATCCTGCATGATAATACCGATTTGCTGCTTGATATCGTAAGCGGTCGGAGTCATCGGCTTTCCGAAAATCTCAATGCTGCCTTTGTCATATGCGAGCAGGGAAAGCAGACAGTTGATCGTCGTCGTTTTACCTGAGCCGTTCGGCCCGAGCAGACCGAAGACCTCGCCCTCTCTGATTTCCAGATTCAGATGATCCAGTGCGATCAGTTCTCCGTAACGCTTCACCAGATTTTCAATTTTAATGACAGTGTTTTCCATGATCCAAACTCCCTTCCTGAATCGCTGTCTCGTTGCTTCCGATATTTCTATTATACCGGAAACGAATGTCATTTTCCAGTGTCAGAGGTCAGTTCCTCATGTGACAAATGTCATGTTTACGGTGATGATGCATATATCTCGGACAAAACCGTGCAGAATCGCAGATTAGCGCTCTGGTTTC
>CAMNJD010000201.1 GCA_946540705.1 uncultured Ruminococcus sp.
GCGATCGCGGCGGCAAATGCGGATGAATCGCCGTTTGACACGTTCTTCAATGCGTACATGGAACAGCACCCGGGCTGCACAAAGGACGAAGCCGTCACAGAGCTGATGCAGCTTTATGATGATGATGCAAAGATGTTTGCCTCCTCGCTGATCGGGCTCAGAAACTATTTGTCCAACTACACGCAGAGCACACTGACGCTTGATTCGACACAGGATGAGATCAATGCCTATTTTGCGGAGCATGAATTTGAAGATGCGTCTTTGTGGGTGGGTGCTGCAAATGCCTATACGATGCTGACGAATGTCATCTACGGAGAGGATTCTCTGGCATCGTATCTGGTCTATACGGACAACGACTACCTCACGGACACCGCACTGCTTTCCGGTTATGATGCGCTCGGGCTGCCGCAAAGAGCCGCGCTCTATCCGCTGATTGCGCAGATGTCTCAGGGTCAGCGCTGCCTGCTGGAATACACCGCAATGGACAGAATGCTGACGACGGGTCTCATGGATGCGGATACATGGGCTTCGACCTATGCGACCATGCAGGATGCGGCGCTCGGTGCAGATGCGCTGGAACCGTGCTCTGTCTATGCAGAGGTCAACCGCAATGATTTCCAGGTCGGTGAAATTGCGGTGACAAATGCAGCACAGGGCAAGGCAGCATCGCTCGGCGAGGAAATGAGCGAGGGTCTGTTCGGCACGGGCGTCAGCTATCTGACAGCCGGTATTTTCGTCGGCGGTATGGTGACCTCCATTGCCGGTATTGCGATTGCGGCAAAGAACTGGAGTGCAGGTGCAGCGGCACAGGCGGTTGCACAGGGCAAGAGCCTGTGCGGCGGCATAGAGAGCAATCTCTTCTCGCCCGGCGGTATGCCGATTCAGATGACACCAGTCACAACTTCGAGTGTGGATGATCTTTTACAGAAAATCACGGAGCATAATAATGCGATCAAAAAATGGATGGAAATGGTAGAACAAAGCGCCGGATATGGCGCCAGCAATAATGTGCTGAAATTGACTGCTACCACAGCAATCTCAAAGAATAACATTAAGCTGACCTACGCAGGACCGAACGCCGAGATCACTTTCAATGCCGGCGCAAGAATAGATTACGATGGCGAAAAAATTGTTTCTATTACAAACTGCGACGGAACGGTTTACAAAGTAGACGGCTCGGTCTCGGTGGACGAAGCGGTGAAGCAGCAGTATGACGAGACGATGAAGCAGATCAATCCTGACTTTTATGTGAAAATCACGGATATTACGCTGGCAGATGCGGAAAAAGCTGCAGATGCTCTGTTAGACGCGGTTGCCGCTGCAGATGTGGATACTCTGAAAGAAGCGTTCAACGAGGTTACCGGCAAAAAAATGAACGGCAACCTTGTGAAAGCCCTGAACGATCTCCCCGACGACAAGCTTCAGGATGTTCTGGATAAGTATAATGAACTCCATGAGGACTCGCTGGGCGAGGAGATTAGCATTGATACGGAGAAATATCTCAAAAACCGTGCTGTCGTAAAGGAATACATGGCTGCCGAAAACACCAAGGACATTTCGGAAAGCCTCCAAGACATCGGAGAAACGGAGAAGGGTCAGGTCGATGATGCCGCAGAGGCAGCGATGACCTCCGGCTCCGGCAGCACCTTCTGGAAGTGGTTCGGCGTCGGCATGGCGATCATCGGTCTTGCAATGTCCGTATATTCGGCTTACGCGGCGATTTCTGAAATGAATGCGTACTATCATCAGGAGATGCTCCCGATCCCGCGCAAAATGGTCGATCTGGGCTACTACGAGGACGGCACGCACTGCTACATCTACTACGACTGTACGAAATGCAACCGCACCGCGATGAACATGGGCAATGAGACCCTCGGCGATTACGGCGATCTGAACGGCGACGTCATGAAGCAGTGGATCGCACTCTACACGACCAAAGACCAGCGTGCGGGCAGCCCGATTCAGGCGGGATTCACCGTCAAGAAGGGCACGACCAGTATTCCGGTGCGCACCGTTCCGCTGTCGTTCTTCGGTTTTGATTACGCGGTCAATATGACAGATACCAAATTCACCTACAACAACGACCTGAACGGCATCTACCTCTACTACAAGCAGACAGCAGCAAAGTACGCGGGCTCGGTTGAGACCGGCAATGCCCTTGTGACGACCGGCGTGCTCTCCGCACTGGGCGGCGCAGGCATCTGCGGGCTGATCGTTGCACTGGTCAGCAAGCGCAAGAAGAAAGACCCCACCGGCGAACCCACTGCAGCATAAATCTATACAAATGCCACTCTGAAATACGGGCGGCATTTGTGCATTTCGGAGGAATTTGAGATTCTCGTAAATTTTTTCCGAAAACGCCCGAAAACACCCCCGATTTGTATCTCTTCTGTATCCATTCGTTTGGTATAATGTAGGTAATCTCAAAAAAGGAGGTCTCCGCTATGAAGTGGAAAAACATCGGATTAAAACTCACGGCGGCCGCAATGACGGCGGCAATGGGGCTGCAAATGGCGGTACAGCCGATTCAGGCAGCAGCGGCATCCACCCAATATCTGAGCGAGGTCATCATCAGCTACGGCAGAACGGATGATGAAGCAAAGAACTGGCTCACCCAGAACGGCTACAAGGTCGTCAACCAGAACCTGAACGAGGGCGGC
>CAMNJD010000202.1 GCA_946540705.1 uncultured Ruminococcus sp.
CCGAGCTGCTCGATACGCGGCAGAAGCTGCTCGCACAGAGCATAGAGACATCGCGGAAGAAGCTCGAAGCGCTGAAGGGTGCGCAGGAGGACGTCAAAAGGGCGGTCGCGTCAGGCAGCATCGGCACTGAGGAATATGTCGCATTCCAGAAAGAGCTGGTGCAGACGGAGCGGCGCCTGAGAGACCTCGAAGCGCAGGAAAACGGCACGGCGGACAGCGTGCAGAATCTCGGCGATGACACCGCAAAGGCCGGGGCTCAGATGCAGGAAGCCGGGGAGAAATCCGGCAGGCTGAGCGCCGCACTGAAAACCGGTGTTGAGGCCGCTGCAAAGGCTGCTGCTGCTGCGCTTGCGGCGGTTACTGCGGCAGCAGGTGCGACCGTCGCTGCTGTTGTCAAGGCGACCGGCGACCTCGCTGCGCAGGGTGACGAAATCGACAAGAACAGTCAGAAGCTCGGCATGAGCGCGGAAGCCTATCAGGAATGGGACTTCATCATGCAGCATGCGGGCAGCGACATCGACAAAATGGGGACGTCGATGAAGAAGCTCGCTGATGCGGTGCAGGAGCCGACAAAGGAAAGCACTGCTGCTTTTGAGAAGCTCGGCATCTCGCTCGAAGATGCAGCGGCCATGTCACAGGAGGATTTGTTCAAGGCAACGATCACCGCGCTGCAAGGCTTGGAGAGCGGCACAGAGCGCACAGCTCTTGCGAATGATCTGCTCGGCAAATCTGCAATGGATCTCGGTGCGCTGCTGAATACGTCAGCAGAAGAAACAGAGTTCATGCGGCAGCAAGTACACGATCTTGGCGGCGTGCTGTCTGACGATGCGGTGGAAGCATCCGCAGCGTATCAGGACAGCCTGCAAAACGTCAAGACCGCAATCGCAGGCGTGAAAAACGGAATGACAGCGCAGTTCATGCCGTCGATGATCCAGATGATGAACAGCGTCACGCAGATCGCGTCAGGCAACATGGACGCTGTTGAAGGCCTGGAAATGGGAATTGATAGCTTTGTCGAAGGCATCGAAAAAATGGCTGACGACATTGCGAAAAAGGCTGACAAGATCATTCCGATCATCATCAAAGTGATCTCGAATAATCTGCCGAAGCTGGCGCAGTCCGCCGTGCAGATCATCGGGACGCTCGGCGGAACGATCACGAAGAACTTGCCGCAGATTTTGAAAGCGGCGGCTGAAATTCTTTCAACTCTTGTCAAAGGCATTTCTCAGAAGTTGCCCACATTGATCCCTGTCGCTGTGAAAATGCTCATGGAGCTTGTGAGCGGCTTGCTCAATCATCTTGACCTGATCGTAGACGGTGCGCTGGCACTTGTGACCGGCCTTGCAGACGGCATCATCAACAGCCTGCCGGTTCTGATCGAAAAAGCACCGGAAATTGTCGGAAAGCTCGTTGACGGCATAGTCGATGCGCTCCCGAAAATTCTTGATGCAGGTGCCGCGATCATCGGCAAGCTGTTTGACTTCTTCTCCGATGGAGAAAACCTGAAAAACATGCTGACGGCCGGCCTGAAAATCGTCATTAAGATCGGCGCGGGCATTGTGAATGCCTATGATAAAATCATCGAAAAAGGCAAAGAGATCGTTTCAAAGGTCTGGGAGGGCATCAAGCAGAAAATTGCTGACGCGGTCGAATGGGGCAAGCAGATCATGTGGAATTTCCTCCAAGGCGTAGAAGCGGTCTGGAAGGACACGCGCTGGTGGCAGTTCTGGGACAGCTTCGGAGAATTTTTGTATGATGCATTTCATCCGGGCGACACGGCAATGGAGCACAACGACTACCTGAACAGCCAGACAGACCCGTCAATGATGTATCCGGATTATGCGAATACACCTGATGACTATGTACGCAGGACGGGCGCAAAGGGCGTTCCGATATTCGGCAGCGGCGGTGTTGTAAATGTCCCGACAAAAGCGCTGATCGGCGAGAACGGCGCAGAGGTCGTCATGCCGCTGGAGCATAACACCGGCTGGATCGACAAGCTTGCGGCGCGGATCAACCGTTCCGGCGGGTACTCCGCGCAGATCAATGTGACGGTGTACGGCAATGACACGGACAATATCGGCGATCAGATCGCAGCGAAGATCGACACAGCACTGCAGCGGTATCAGTTACAGCAGGTGCGCGGACAGGGAGGTACGGCATGGGCTACATAATCCGATCGCGGGAGCATTTTTATGCGGACGGCGTGAAATCGACCGATGTCGGTCTGAATGTTGAATTTTTGCAGCCGGTGCCGATGGCAACGCAGCGATACACGCAGTGGACGACAGGCGCGGACATGGACAGCAGCACGCCGGATGACAGCTTCGAGAACATCCCGTACAGCATCGAGGCGCGGGTGCTGCGCAACCCTGCGGCTTTTGGCAGCGACGCGATTTATGCGCTGTTCGCGCATGCACGGACGCTCAGCCTGAGCAATGTGGTCGGCTATTACTACAAAATCCGCAGGGTGGTCGGCATCACACCGAGCGCAGAGCAGGAGCTGCGCGGGAATGCAATTACGTACTTAATATCTCTGGAACTCGCCCCGTTCAAGTATCACATGGACAACCGGCCGCAGGAGATCACGCTCGGCCGCATTGACAATCCGGGCACGCGGTATTCCCGCCCGCTGTATAAGATCACCGACCGCACAGAGGGATTGAGCACCGTGAGCCTGATCGTCAACGGGCAGATTTACAAGATTGACGGCCTGACCGACAGAGACAAGATCATCTTTATCGACGCAGAAAAGCTAATCTGCTACAGCAAGGTGAACGAGAGTTACACAGCGACAAAGAATCTCATGCCGCAATC
>CAMNJD010000203.1 GCA_946540705.1 uncultured Ruminococcus sp.
CGTGCCGAGATAGAGGCTGTCCGTGCGCAGTCCCTCGATGAAGAAACGGCCCGCGCCGTACCAGACAATGTACATCAGGAAGATCTGGCCGTCGAACTTGCGCCACTTCTTCGAGATGAAGTGCAGCAGCACGAACCCGAGCAGACACCAGGCCGACTCATACAGGAAGCACGGATGCACCGGAAATGCCGGATCGACCTGAGCCGGGTCGCAGTTGTTCGCGATCCAGTGGCTGATGCGGCCGCTCGTCATGCCAAAGAGCCCGTCGGTATTGCCGCCGAATGCCTCATGGTTCGTGAAATTGCCCCAGCGGCCGATGCACTGCCCGATCAGCAGACCCAGCGCCGTGACATCAAACATCGGCAGCAGCCGTACCTTGCGCAGCCGGCAGATGACCGAACCGACCAGCAGTGCGCCGATGACACCGCCGTAGATCGCAAGGCCGCCCTGCCGGATATTGAACATGGAACGCCAGCTTCCGGAATATTCATCCAGATGGAACAGCACATAGTATGCGCGTGCGCCGATGATCGCGCCGATGACACCGCCGATCACACCGTCGATCGCACGGTCGGAGTCAATGCCGAACTTGCGCATCCGGGAGAAGCCGTAGATCATCGCAAGCATCATGCCGAGCGTGATGAGCACGCCGTACCATGTGACCGATGCGCCGAACACGGTGAATGCGGTGCTTTTGACGTTGAATTCCAGATTGAGTTTCGGGAAGCGGATCAGGTTGGGATCCGTTTCGCTGAGCAATGCGGTAAACATAATCAGAGATCTCCTTTGTTTTTGTTCAGATTGGGTTCCGGTGTGATGACGGAAAGCGTGAGGCATTCCGGATCAAAGCGGCGCATGAGGCAGTCCTGTGCATCGGAAAGGGTCAGCTCCGCGAGCAGCTCCGCCCGTGCAAACGGCGAAGCATGCCCCGATACAAAGGCATCTGTCATCGCATCGGCGGCGGCCTCCGGGCTGTTCAGTCCGATCAGGGCATCGCCGTATGCGGCCTTTTTGCAGTCGGCAAAGCGCTGCGCATCGAGTCCCTCTGTTTTGACGCGGCGGATCTCCTTGCAGAGTGCCGCACAGACGGCATCCGGGTCCTCGGATTCGCCCTCGGCAGTGACCGCAAACCAGCCGTCACCGGCGAGGCAGTCCGTCGCAAAGGTGTCGTGCAGCAGGCCGCTGTCCAGCAGCTCCAGATAGAGCGGTGCGCTGTCTCCTGCGATCAGCTCGATGACCAGCAGGCAGAGCAGGCTGTCCCGCAGGCGCTCCATGCCCGCGGCAGGGGCGCTTTTGAAGCCGATCATAAACTGTGTCCGGCCGACGTCCATGCTGCACTGCATCCGCCGTTTCCTGACCTGACCGGGCTCGGGCAGCAGCACCGGAACCGCCCGCATCGGCGGGGCAGTCTCCGGCAGCACCGCGTCCGCGATCTGCACGACCTGCTCTGCGGTGATGTTTCCGGCGCAGCACAGCGCCATGTTGCTGAGATTATAGAAGGTCTGCCAGCAGGTCAGCAGCAGTGCCGGTGTGATCTGCCGGATGCTCTGCACCGTGCCGAGCACATGCTCCCGCACGGGGTGCGTATGGAACATCCCCGAAAAGAGCTGCATTTCCAGCACATCAGCGGGGTCGTCGAGTGCCTCCTGAAGCTCCTGCATGATGATGCCGCGTTCCCGCTCCACATTTTCTGCGGTGAAAAAGGGATGCGTCACAAAATCGAGCAGCACGCGCAGTGCTTCGGGGAATTCCCTTGCTGTCTGAAAAAAATAGACTGTCCGGTCATAATCGGTATAGGCGTTGTCATGCGCACCGAGTGAAGCAAAGAGCTCTGAGGCGCTGCATTCGGGATTCTCAAAGAGCTTGTGCTCCAGATAATGCGCAATGCCGGGCGGCATTTCCGTCACATCGGCATCGGGCGATAACCGGAACCGGATATGCTGTGCGCCGAACTTCGTGACGAGCTGCGCCGAGGCGGTGCGGAAGTCCGGCAGCTCCGTGACGCGGATCTCCAGTCCGCTGCGGTGCCGGATGATGCGGCAGGTATCGCCGGTGCGCGTGTCTGTCAGTGTCATGGCTCCTCCGCCTCCTCTGCCCGCAGAATACAGACCGCAGCCGGTGTGAGCATTCGGGCGGCATGCATGATCTGTTCCTTTGTGACGGCTGCAAGCGCCGCTGCGATCTCATCCGGAGAGCGGGAATCTCCGAGCATCAGCCCGTCGGCGATGCGTTCCGCAGTGCCGGAATTTGTATTTTCCTGTGCGGCGGTGCGCCCGATATAATCCAGCACAGCCTCCCGCAGCATCGAATCGGGGAAATCCCCGCGACGCAGCAGTCCGATCTGCTCCTGCACGGCATCCTCTGCCGCTTGCAGGTCGGCATTCTGTACGCCGCAGTCGATCGTGAGGACGCCCTTCAGGATGGAATAGCTGCTGAGGCAGTAGTAACACAGGCTCTTTGCCTCCCGCACATTCAGAAACAGCAGGGAATTGTTGATGCCGCCGAGAATTCCGTACAGCATCCGCAGCACATCGGCTTCGATCTCCCGGAACTGATACACCAGAACGAGCTTGCTCTGATTGATGCTCATATGTTCTGTGCAGCGCAGGGGCATTTCCCGCAGCGGGGTCGGTGCGGAGAGCGGGACAGGCTCCGGACTGCGCGGGATCTGCGCAAATGCGGCTTCGAGCGCGGTGCGCACCGGTTTTTCCGAGGGCAGAATGCACACAATGTCGATCGGGGCAGTGCGCAGGAGATGCTCCCAGACGGCATAGGCCTGCTTCGGGGTGACAGCCTCCGCAAAGCTCCGTTCACCCAGCGGCGGGATCGCGGCAGGCTCTCCCGCGAAGCAGAGGGAGGCGGTGCGCTGCAGCGCATAAAGCCGCTTGTCATTGCGCTCGCAGTCGATATCGTCCAGCAGATTTTGCCTGCATACGCTGAATTCCGGCTCACAGAAGCCTCCGTGCGCCAGATGCGGCCGCAGCAGGCAGCCGGTCACGAGCCGCAGCATTTCGCCGGTGATATCCTCGCCGTCGAGCGCAAAGCGGTCATCGAGCCACGATGCCGAAAAGGACAGTGCCGCAGCATCTCCGCAGAGCATCAGTCTTGCGGAGAAATCGGCGGCATAGAGCGCGTCGAGCTTCCGGCTGAGCGCCGAGAGCCCGGGATAATCCGCAGAGGAAGCCGTCAGCAGGTCGGTCAGCAGGGCATGCACCGGCGCGGTCTGTGCATCCCGCGGTGTATAAAACCGTATCAGCAGCAGGCAGCTCCGGAATTTCGGGTCGCGGATCTCGGTATAGCGGATTCCGTTCCCGAGGGTTTGCTCCGTCATGGCATCAGGCTCCTTTCTGTTGAAAATTCGCATTTGATATACAAAGCCATTATACCACAGTCCGCGCAAAAACGCAAACCAAATCTGCATGCTGCGCGGTTTTGCGGCTGCACACTCCTGTATTTTGTTAATATCGCCAAAAAGCCCGCGCTGCATCGGTCGGAACAGCGCGGGCGTCTTTTATTTTTCGGGGGGATTCTCATAGTCAAAGGTGTAGCAGCGGTAGCCATTGATGACGGTTGTCTGTCCGAACTGCGAGACACGCGGCGTCTTGAGGCCGTAGTTCATGTGAATATGCCCGTGCAGAAAATACTTCGGCTGATACTCATTGAGGATCGCTTCAAAAACGGCAAAACCGGCATGGCAGGTGTCCTCTCCGTCATGAAAGCCGCGCATCGGTGCGTGCGTGACGAGCATGTCGATGCCGCCGAGCCGTTTGATTTTCCGGCGCAGCTTTTTGTGGCGGCGCTCCATTTCCTGCTCGGTGTACTGATGCTGTCCGGGCCGGTAGCGCATGCTGCCGCCCAGCCCGAGAATGCGGATGCCGTCATGGACATAGACATTGTCGTCAATGCATTCGCAGCCCTCGGGCGGGATGAGCCGGTATTTTTCGTCATGATTCCCGTGTACATAGAGCAGCGGGACATTTGCGAAGGTTTCAACAAAGGTGAGATAGCGCGGGTTGAGGTCGCCGCAGGAGATGATAAGGTCGATCCCGCGGAACATACCCGGCTGATAGTGATCCCAGATATAGGAGGATTCGACATCCGACAAGACCATGATTTTCATTTTTTTGTTCCCCGATTTTTCAAGAAATAAGATCAGTGCTTCCTGAGCTGCCGGCCGTTTCTTTTTGTTCTTTTGATTTTGTATTTGATATTCTCTGTGCGGTGTTGCCTTTATGCAGTGAAGCACAAATCAGCCGAACCGTCTGCTGATGAGCCCCTTGGCTTATGCCGTTTCCTCCGGGCGCTTGAAGCTGTGCCACTTCGCAAAGGCGCGGTATTGCTCCTGCAATTCGCTGACCTCCGGCAGCCGCCCGACCACATTGTCCGGCAGCCAGTCCATCCGCACGATTTCCTCTGCGGTCATGCGCTGATCCTGCCCGACATGACATTTGCCGTCCTGTCCGTAGATCACGCCGCTGAACGGCTCGAATTCGCCCTTCGTCATGCGCTCCTGCACCAGCTTCACCAGCTTTTGCGTGCCGCTGGGCAGTCTGCTTGAGCAGGCTACGTCGATCGCGCCGGAGGACATGCCCCAGTAGTAATTCAGCGATTGCGTTTCGTTGCGGTTGCTGTCATTTTTCCAGGCGCCGATCAGCACCGAACGCACCAGATCCTCATACAGGCTGCCCCAGTTCCAGACCGGCGCCGCGAGCTGGAAGGATACGCCGCCGTAGATGCCGTACAGTCCGAAGCCCAGGTCATCGAGCAGCGGTGCCGTGATGTCGCGGTCGGAGATCAGGTCGATCTGTTTGCTGCGGAAATATTCGACCGGGTCGTGATGCTCAAGCGTGGACCAGTCCAGATAGACCATCGCACGCGGATTCACCAGCTTGACGCCCAGTGCGAACGCGCTGACCGATGCCGGTGTGCCGAGGATCGGGTAGTCTGCAATATAGCCCACACGCTCATTTTCCGTCATGGAGCCCGCGATGATGCCGGTGATGAACTTTGCCTCATAAATGCGCAGATAGTAGGTACGTACCTGCTTGTAGGCCGTGTTCATCGAGCAGTTCAGCAGGATAATCTCCGGGTGTGCGACGGCCATGCGCATGCTGACGGCATGATACACCGGCGATGTCGTGAAGATGAGCTTGCAGCCGTCTGCGATCGCCTGTTCGATCGTTGCCTCTGCCTCGGATTCGGGACAGATATAGGATTTGGTTGTGATCGCGCTGCCGAAGGTGTCCTCCAGATAGCGGCGGCCGATCTCGTGATTATAGAACCAGCCGGAGGACTGCGGATCCTTGGCAAAGAGGAATGCGATATGCAGCACGGAATTTCCGGTCAGCGGCAGCATTTTCATCAGCGCGACCTTCTTGGATTCCTGTGTCGGGTTGAGGATATAGGAGCCGGGGTTTTTGTCCGCCAGCACGCGGAATTCTGTCCAGACGCGGTCGATCATGCGGTGCAGCTCAAGCGAGGAGCGCCCGAAGACCTGATCGCAGCCGTAGATCTCCAGAAAGCGCAGGAACGCATCGCCGACGGTGATCGACACACGCGGGCCGTTTTTGCTCACATAGTAATTTTCAAATACGGCATACAAAAACTTCACATTGCGGCGCAGATCCTCGTCCCAGACTGCGGGCTCCTCGTCAGTGCCGGCATTGGGAATCGCACGGAGCAGCCGCGGGAAGCCGCCCTCCTGACTGATCTGGATCTCATAGATCCCGGCGATCCGGTAGAACTCCAGAAACTCCGTATAGATCCGGTATTCCTGTGTATCCGCGGCCTTCGGGACAAGACGGGTCACAACGGCAAGAATGCTGACAGCGCCGTTGTACTTTGAGACACTCACGCGCTTATTGCCCTCAATGACATAAAAGCGCTGCATGTATTCGTAGACCTGGATCGGCTCATTGACGCCGACCTCCTGCACAGAATCATAAAGCGCCGACCATTTTCCGGCGAATTCCGTTTCGCAGCTCAGCAGCGGCATGAAATTCCCGGAAAAGGCAGAGGTGCGCTCGGAATTGGCTGTTCCTGCGATCAGTGAGATCGGAATTTCAAACTGACCGACCGGCACCTGCCGCTCAATCTCACTCTGCCGCAGCAGATCCTCCAGAACGGGCAGATAGGGGTGTGCGCCCCGCGAGACTGCCTGCCGGTAATGCTTTTCGGCGAGCTTCTGTGCTTTCGCGTAATCCTGAATTGCCATAAACTGTGCTCCTTTTGTTTGCTCGGAAGGGGTCGTTTTTCTTTGTTCGGTAATTGTCCGGGAATGCGGTACATTGGGTACAGGGGAAAGTCAGCCGCGCTCTTTTTCTCCGGCGCGATGTCTGCCTTCACATGCAATTATAACACAGATCACAGGAAAAAGCAATGGAAACGGCGGTAAAGCCGGCATAATTTTCACCGCTGAAATGAGGAAATCGCTGATGCAATCCCGCCTGACGGCGCGGCACGCAATCGGGAGTGGATGAATCAGGAAGTTAAAGATATGGGTTTGTATTTGTGTTTTGCATTCAGCGGTGCAAAAGATCGGTGAATGGGGGACGCAACCCCCTTCGGGGTTTCTTC
>CAMNJD010000204.1 GCA_946540705.1 uncultured Ruminococcus sp.
CTCTCCTGCACATTCGGTGTCAGGACGACCGCCTCGTAATCGTTGCCGATCTCACGGTAAATGTCTGCGGATTTGGCCGACTGCACGCGATAGTTGACCGCGATCACACTGCTGACGGTCTGCATATCCCGCGACACCGCAGGCGCATCAACCTCATAGACCTGAATCTGGTTGCTGACATTGACAACATCCTGAATGAACGGGACTTTGAAGTGAAAACCCTCAGAGAGCGTCCGGTCCTCAACCTTTCCGAGCGTGACGATCACGCCGGAATTACCCGCCGGAACAGACGTCGTAGACGAGAAAAACAGCACGACTGCACCGATCGCTGCTGCGGAGATGCCGATTACCTTGCCGATATTGGTTTTCTTTTTTACAGTGTAGACTTCATCTTTTTTCATAGCACATTTCCTTTGCTGTTGGCCGGAACCGTTTTTCTTCATTCAGGCGGTGCGGTTCCGGGACGCGCACCGCCTGACAGGAATTATCATAGCACATTCCGGCATAATTTGCAATGCCGGAGAAAATGCCGTAGGAAATAAAAAATGAGTTTTTATTGCGTTTTCTCCCGAATTCTCCCGTTTTCTTTGAAATCCGCAATATGTCAAATTTGCATGCAATTTCGTAAATGCTGCACTCAATCATCGCAGATACGTTATTTTTATGCAGATTTACAGCATGATGCATCTGCCGGCTGTCTGCTGCGTGCCATATCCCGAAAGCTGTGCGATCCTGCACTCCCCTTTCGGGAGAAATCCTGTCTCTACCGGCCGAAGCGGCACTCTACCGTTAGTAGAATCAACGTATCTGCGTTGATTTTACAGTAGAATTAAAGTGTCCCGAAAAATACCCCGTTTCTACGAACTGTCGGTTGATATTCAGGCAGAAACAGGATATAATGGGGACAGAAATACGAAGGAAGCGCTGATTCAATCCGGTGCGCAAGGATGCTTTCGGTCAGGTAAACCTGACCTGTCAGGTTTTTCGTGCAGGATGACGGAAAAAGCCAAGCAGATTGCGTGCCAAGCCGTCAGGCGGGATTTTATCAGTGGTTCCATAAGGGAGGTAAACGCTATGGCATCGGCTAAGGCAATCAAGCGGACACCGCTGCGGCAGCGCGTCCTGCCGAATTACACCCGCGGCGAGGAGATCATGAACATGGTCACTCACATCGCCGGCGGTGCGGGCGGTCTGCTGATTCTGATTGGCAGCGTGCTGATCGGCGCGTCGCACCGTGACCCGTGGGCGATCGTCAGCGGCAGCATCTACGGCTTCATGACCTGCTGCCTGTTCGTGATCTCCAGCGTTTATCACGGCCTGCCCGACGGCATGGGCAAGCGCGTGATGCAGGTCATCGACCACTGCACGATCTATTTCATGATCGCCGGAACCTACACGCCGGTTCTGCTGACGGGCATCCGGCGGGAATCCGCGGTGCTGGCATGGGTCATTTTCGGCATTGAGTGGACGAGCGCACTGACCGCCGCCGCACTGACCGCGATTGACCTGAAAAAATACAACCGCATGAGCATGATCTGCTATCTGGCAATGGGCTGGGCGATCGTGATGATCCTGCGGCCGACACTGCGGGTCATGGGCGTCAGCGGGTTCCTCTGGCTGCTGAGCGGCGGCCTGTGCTATACGGTCGGGGCGGTGCTCTACGGCCTTGGCAAGAAGCATCGGTACATGCACAGCATCTTCCACCTGTTCGTGAATGCCGGCAGCATTTTGCAGGCAATCGCGATTCTGCTTTATGTCCTCTGACAAAACCGCACTGCGGGGCTCCATGGCTTCAGTCATTCCAATGGAGTCCCGCAGTGTTTTTGCATTTTATGAGCGCGGACAATACCGCCTCACGCCCCCGCCTCCGCGAAGCCGTATGCCGCGCAGAAATCCGGTACATATCGGAACGAACGCCCGCGCAGTCCCGAAAGCGGACAAGGCGCATCGGAAAAATCAAACCGAAGCCGGCATGCGGAAAGAAGCTGGTGCTGCGCACGGTATCGCCTGTTTGCCGCAATATCACCATATTTTGCATCGCCCAGCACCGGACAGCCCAGCGCAGCCATCTGCGCACGAATCTGATGTGTCCGGCCGGTGTAGAGCGTAACCAGCACAAGTGCAAGCCCGTCATGTTCGCCGAGCACCTCATAGCCCGTGCGGATCTCAGAAAACCCATCAGCGGGTGTGCAGCGGATCTCCGCCTTTTTCCCCGGCAGCCTGCGATGATATGCAATCACCGTATCTGTGCGCTTTTCCGGCACTCCGACCGTAATGCACAAATATTGCTTGGTGATCTCACCCAGTCTGATTTTCCCGTTCATGCAGCGCAGAGCGGCGGCATTTTTCGCGCCGATCACAAAGCCCTCGGTATTACGGTCGAGGCGGTTACAGAGCGCAGGAGAAAAGCTCTGTTCCTGCGCGGCATCATATGCTCCGGACTGTGCAAGATATGACAAAAAACGTCCCTGCAAGGTATCCGCACTGCCCTGATCATCCGCATGCACCGGCAGATTCACGGGCTTTTTCAGCAGCACGATATCCGCATCCTCATAGACGATCTCCGGCATCGGCAGCACCCTGACCGGTGACTTTTGTGCGCTGCCGAAGCAGTCATCCGGCAGATAGACCTGCACCACATCTCCCGCGCTGAGAAATGTCTCCGCCGGGATGCGTCTGCCGTTGCACTTGACATCGCGCTTGCGGAAGGTCTTGTAGAGCAGCGATTTTGGCAGATTCGGACAAGCCTTCAGCAAAAATTTATCTGCGCGCTGCCCTGCGTCGTTGATTCCGATTTCAAATGTCCGCATACCCGTCCTCCTGATGAAAAGCGCTGCCCGCCGGAACGGACAGCGCTTTTGTGATATTCAGATATCGTTTTTGCAAATATCCTCGTAGGATTCACGGCGCACAACCGTCCTTGCCTCGCCGTCCTTCACCATTACGATCTCGGCGCGGGGGTTGCGGTTGTAGTTTGACGCCATCGAGTAGTTGTAGGCGCCGGTCGCAAGCACCGCAAGGATGTCGCCGGGCTCCGCATTCTGAAGCGGCATGTCCTCACCGATGAGGTCGCCGCTCTCACAGCACTTGCCGCCGATCGTGACGCGCTCACTGCGGGGAGCGTCTGCCTTGTTGGCGATCAGCGCCTCATAGCGCGAATGATACAGCGCATAGCGCGGGTTGTCGCACATGCCGCCGTCAACAAGCACGTAGGTACGTACATTCGGAATAATCTTCTTTGCCATGACGGTATAAAGCGTCAGTCCGGCGCCTCCGACGATCGAGCGTCCCGGCTCGAACAGCACAAACGGATTCGGGAAGTCCAGCTCCGCGCAGACAGCCTTTACCGCTGCAAGAATGGCGCGGACGATGCTGCCGAATGCCGGCGGGTCGTCATCCTCAGTATACTTGATGCCGGGGCCGCCGCCGAGATTGAGCTCCGGGAGCGTGATGCCGGTTTCCTTGCGGATCTGCGCCATAAAGCGGATCATGACGCGGCCGG
>CAMNJD010000205.1 GCA_946540705.1 uncultured Ruminococcus sp.
GGCTTGAGCGAAACTTTTGATATGGGTGCGGAAAAAGATATTTGTGTTAACCGGAATTTGTCAACCACCTAAAAAGATACATACCCTATTATAGCATAACTGCGCGGAAAAAGCCGCAGGATACGGAATCTGCCGTCATTGCGGGATGTATCGCAAAGAAACGCCGCGGAATCTCGAAAATATATTGCAAATTGTATAGAAAATGTGCAGTTTTACCATTGAAATTATAAAACTGCTCTGCTATACTGAAAATAGAGAGATATAGCTTTCGCTGGAAAGCAGGGGGGATAGCCCATGCACTGCGAAAAAATGTCTTTGCAGTGTATCTTATTATAACAGGGGGTAACCGAATATGCAAACGATCAGAATGCACAGGACAAAAAAACTCACTGCAAGTGCCTGCGCGGCGATGCTGCTGACCGCTCAGGCTGCCGTTCTGCCGGCGATGCGCACACAGATCGCTGCGGCAGCCGCAGACGGGGATCTCATCATGCGCTATTACAGTGAAGCCGGTACCAATTTCTCCGGCAATGCCTATGACAATGACGAATCCTTTTACAAGGCGCTTCCGCTCGGAAACGGCCGCATCGGTGCAATGGTCTACGGCAACTGCCCGACCGAGCGCTTCGATCTCAATGAGGCGAACTTCTGGAGCGGCGGCCCCGGCTCGAACAACAAGCCCGTTTCCGCCGATACGATGGAGTATTGCTGGCGACAGATGCTCGCCGGCGATTACAAGGGCGCCGACGATACGATCAGCAAACAGATGATCGGCGGCGGCGAGGCAAAGTATCAGTCTGTCGGCACGCTGAACCTCGATACGGGACATCGGGATGTCTCCGACTACACCCGCTGGCTCGACCTGAATACGGCGGTTTCAGGCTGCTCGTATACCTGTCAGGGCAAGCAGTATACCCGTGAGAGCTTCGTCAGTTATCCCGATCAGGTACTTGTCACGCGCATTTCCGGCGCAGCAAAGGGCAGCGTTTCACTGACGGCTTCCTATGCATGCTCGCTGGAAAACCAATATACCGCTGCGACAGACGGCAGCGATACGCTCATCATGAACGGCCACGGCGATTCCGAATACGGGATGCCCTATGCAGTCTGGTTCTCTACGCGCACCAGGCTCATCCCGGAGGGCGGTACTGTCTCGGCAGAAGGCGGAAAAATCCGCGTTTCGGGCGCAGATTCCGTCACGGTTCTGACCGCGGTGCGCACGAATTTCGTTGACTATGCGACCTGTAATGCCGACGAAAAGGGTATGGCTGCCGCCGATCTCGCGGCAGCCTCGAAGAAGTCCTATGCCGAGCTGTATGCCGCGCATGAGGCGGATTATACAGAGTTATTCTCCCGCGTGGACATTGAGCTCGGCGGCGACGGCAGCAGCAGCGGCAAGGCGATTCCGCAGCGCATCGCCTCCTTCGGCAGAGACAATGACCCCAAGCTCGCAGAGCTGCTGTTCCAGTACGGCAGATATATGATGATCGCGGCATCGCGTGATTCCCAGCCGATGAATTTGCAGGGCATCTGGAACAAGTTTCGCAATCCGGCATGGGGCTGCAAATACACAACCAATATCAACTATGAAATGAATTACTGGCCGGCGATGACGACCAATCTGGAAGAATGCTTCCGTCCGTTTGTCGAGAAGGCGAAGGCCATGCAGGTACAGGGAAACAAGACCGCAAAGGAGGTCTACGGCGTCAGCGAGGGCTGGGTCGTGCATCACAATACCGACCTCTGGAACCGCACCGGCCCGATTGACGGCGCGTGGGGAATGTGGCCGACCGGCGCGGCATGGATTTCCGATATGCTCTATGATGCATACCGGTTCAATCAGGATGCGGAGTATCTTGCGGATGTCTATCCGGTCATCGAGGGCAGCGCCCGATTCCTCAGCAGCATCATGCGGCAGGCGGAGATCGACGGGCAGACTTATGACGTTGTTTTTCCGAGCACCTCTCCGGAGGTCAACACGCCCGGCGGCAGCGGCGGCAAAGGGGCTGCCTGTGCCTACGGCATCGCGATGGACAATGCGCTCTCCCGGTCGCTGTTTACGGATACCGTTGAAGCGGCGCAGATTCTGAATAAATCCGGCAGCTTCACCGATGTGCTCAGTCAGCGTCTCAATCGCATCAAGCCCGACACGGTCGGAAGCTGGGGTCAGATTCAGGAATGGGCATATGACTGGGATGCGAAAAACGAGAAGAACCGTCATATTTCGCATATGTATGACCTGTTCCCCGGACAGATCATCTCAAAGGGCAATACCGCACAGCTCGCGGAGGCGGCAGCAGTCAGCCTGAATGCCCGCGGCGATGAAGGAACGGGCTGGTCTGAAGGCTGGAAGCTCAACTGCTGGGCACGCCTTGAGGACGGCGCACATGCTTATAATATCGTGAAGCTGCTGATCTCGCCGGTCAGCAATTACGGCAGATTATACGACAATCTCTGGGACGCACACCCGCCGTTCCAGATCGACGGGAACTTCGGCTATACATCCGGTGTTGCGGAAATGCTGATGCAGAGCCATGACAATACAATCAAGCTCATTCCTGCACTGCCGCAGCAGTGGAACACCGGCCATGCATACGGCCTCTGCGCACGCGGCGGCTTTACCGTCGATCAGGACTGGCAGAACGGCGCGCTGGTTTCCGCAAGTATTTATTCTAAAAACGGCAATCTCTGTACCGTTTCCTATCAGGGAGAAACGGTCAGCTTCCCGACGGAGGCCGGCAAGACCTATACAATCGGCGCAGACCTCTCCGTGGACGGCGCGGAGACCCTCCGCAATGTCGCACGCGGCAGATTCGTTCAGGCATCCAATCACATCAGTGCGGATTACTCGGCGCTCTCCGCAGGAAAAGCGGTTGACGGCTCCGACGGCACAGCATGGTATGACCCGAATATCTCGGTCAGCACCGCATATATCGACATCGACCTGAACAACGGCAGCACCGTACACCGCGATCAGAATGACACCTATACGCTCTGCCGCTGGAATGTCAAGCTTGCCGGCGTCAGCGGCGATCAGAGGGACAATGCCCGCGCACTGCGGCTCTCCTTCAGTACGGACGGCGGAAAGACCTTCGGCAATGCGGTAACAGTCACCGGAAACGAAAAGAATATCACCGGCGGCCTGCTGAACAGCATCGAAGCGAACTATGTGCGCGTGGAGGTGCTGGAGCCGGCACAGTACAATAAAGCAAAGCAGGCGCAGATCAATGAAATTGAGCTCTGGGGCATCTCCGATGATCCGGAGCCGACCCGCGACCCCTACCAGACAGTCGAGGCCGAGTCCTTCGACCGGCAGTCCGGCATCCAGACCGAGCAGCTCGAAGGCGGCGGCATGGACGTCGGCTATATCCAGAACGGCGACTATATCATGTTCCGCCGCATGGATTTCGGCGCGGGCGCAGAAGGCTTTGCTGTACGTGCCGGCAGTGCATCTGAGGGCGGCGCAATTTCACTGCGGCTGGATTCCCCGTCCGGGAAGGAGATCGGCAGGTGTGCAGTCTCCGGCACGGACGGCTGGACAGAATGGCAGGAGTTTGCCTGCGATGTAACCGGCGCGTCCGGCATCCATGACCTGTATCTGGTATTCACGGGCGAGGACGGCTACCTCATGAACCTCGACAGCTTCCGCTTCTCCGGCAATCCCGCCGACGATATCACCGCAGACGGCAAGTGGGATCATGCAGATGCGGAAATGCTCATGCAATATCTGCTTGCGGACGGGAGCCTGACCAATCCCACAGCGGCTGACCTTGACCGGAACGGTAAAATCAATGCGGAAGATCTGACCATGCTGAAGCGCAGGCTTTGCGGATAACCCGTATTGCAGGAAGCTCTCCCTTTATAGGGGGAGCTTCCGTTTGTCAGGAATCTGCATACCAATACTCGGGAGAGAAGACTGAACCCTGCACGCACAGAAAAAGCCGCGCTCTCATGCTGTTCAGTATAATGAAAACAACGGAAATACGCAGAAAATACAACTGAGTTTAAGTTGATGCACCGCACGGCGGCATCGACGGCGGCTGTTCCAGTGCAGCGGGGGTGCCGGAGAAAGGCATCAACCTGAATATCGTACTCGACCTGCGCGACCTGCTGGAAATGTCCGGCTATGAGGTCATTCTGACCCGCGATTCCGACCGCTCAATCCACGACAAGGGCGTCGAGGGCATCGCGAACCAGAAAAGCTCGGATATGGACAATCGGCTGGAGATCCTGAATGCGCCGGACAATGCTGTCTGCATCTCCGTACATCAGAATCAGTTTACCGACCCGAAATACAGCGGCGCACAGATTTTCTATTCCGATACGGACAGCCGGAGCGAGAGCCTTGCACAGGCAATACAGACCCGGTTCCGGGAGCAGCTTCAGCCGGACAACATGCGCGAGATCAAGCGCTGCGGAAAGGAGCTGTTCCTGTGCTATTATTGCAGACATCCGATGGTCATGGCAGAATGCGGCTTTCTCTCGAATCCGGGAGAGGCGGCGCTGCTGTCGTCGGAGGACTATCAGCGTCAGGTCGCGTTTACGCTCTATGCGGCGCTTCAGCAATGGCTCGCCGCGGGGCAGAATGCGTGATTTTCCAGCATCTTCATGATTTTCTGCCAGTATCTTTGCATTGAAATCCCGCACGCTTTCTGGTATAATGGAATCATCCCGCAAGGGAAAATACACAAACAGGAGGTCAGATCTTATGTGCGGAACAAGATTTTTCCGGGCACTCTGCGAGCTCTTTCAGTGCTTTGGCTGCGGGTGCTGAACCCTTCCCTCTCTGACATACCGCCCGCTGAAGTTGTATCAGCGGGCGGCTGCTTTTTGTCTGCTGCTTTTCCGCTTGCAGACAGCTTTTGCCGCTTTTTTTTCGGTACATTCCCGATTTGTACTACGATTTCAGTACAACTTTCGGCGGAAATCATTGTCTTTTTGTAATGTTGTATTGATATTTGGTATCATTTCAGCAAAATAGATGCACATTGTCCATATAATCTTCATAATTTTCATTGCTTGTGTGTGAAATGTGTGCTATGATGAAACTGGACCTGATAGTCATTCCGAAGAAATGACACGGCAAAAATACCCCGAGTTGAACTGACAGGCTGCACGGCAATGTACGCAATGCTGTACCGCACAGCCGGCGCGTCCGATCCCCTTCGGTACTGCCCCGAAAGCAGCACCCCGGACTGCAAACGCTGCGCTGCACCGCATTCCGATGCAAAGCCGATCAGACTGCTGCTTCAGACAAGGGAAAAGCGTAATCATGAGTAAGGGGGAAAATTTATGAAACTGAGATCACGGCTGACAGCAGGACTTATTTCTGCTGCCTGCTGCGCAAGCATGCTGAGTATCATGCCTGCGTTTCCGTCCGTGCATGCTGAAACACTCGTAGGCAACGACTTTGAAGTCACCTACGAAGGCTGGTGTGCAACGGACAATATCGCAACACTGACCGCAGAGAACGGGATGGGCTTTGACAGCTCCCGCGGTATGGTCGTTACTGACAGAAAATCACCGGCAGACGGTGCCTTTTCTGCCAAAGGCCTTTACCTTGAGGGCGGAGTCGATTACGATTATTCCGTAAAAGTATTCAGTGAATCTGATGAAACCTTCCGTCTGACGCTCCGGCTCGTCGATATGAATACCGGCGCAGAGACCGTGAAGGAACTGGTAAAAAAGAATGTCAAGGCAGGCGAATGGACAACGCTGAAGGCCTCCTATAAAGCGCCGAAGAACAGTGCCAGCTTTACCTTGACCCTGACGACCGATTCGACAAGCGATTTCCGCTTTGATGATGTCAAGGTCGTCGATCCGAAAGCGAAAGACAGCGTTTCCGCAGCGACGGCCGAAAAAGGCCTGAAGGATGAATTCGTCGATTATTTCCGCGTCGGAAACATCCTCAACGGCGGCCAGTACGGCGGAACGGTAAAGGATAGCAGAATTCAGGCGATCATGATTAAGGATCACAACGCGATCGAATGCGAGAACGAGACAAAGCCGGATGCAACGCTCGTTCAGAACGGCTCGACTGATACCAATATTAAGGTCAGCCTGAATAGCTGCGCAGCGATCATTGATTTCTGCATCAACAACGGCATTGCATTCAGAGGTCATACGATGGTCTGGCACAGCCAGACACCGCCATGGTTCTTCCGTCAGAACTTCGACAGGAACGGCAGCTATGTCAGCGCCTCCGTCATGGATCAGCGCATGGAGAGCTACATCAAGAACATGTTTAATGCCTACAAGACCCAGTATCCGACGCTGAACCTCTATGCCTACGACGTCTGCAACGAGGTCATCGACGACGGCAGGGCTGCACAGGGCGGTGTCAGAACCTCTGACTGGACAAATATTTACCACAATAACTCCTTCGTTGAGAAGGCATTTACCTACGCAAGACAATATGCACCGGAAAACTGCAAGCTGTTCTATAACGATTATAATGAATTTGCATATGACAAGCAGAACTGCATCATCAACACGATCCTGAAGCCCCTGAAGGCAAAGGGCGTTCTGGACGGCATGGGCATGCAGTCGCATGTCAGCGCGGCAGCGGGCGGAAACGTCTGGGGCAATACCGACTCCTATCTGAAGGCAATGGATACCTATCTGAATCTCGGCATCGAGGTTCAGGTCACTGAGCTGGATATCGCCTGCGAAGCCGGACGTTACTCTGCAACCGATCAGGCAAACAAGTACAAGGCAATCTTCCAGCACGCAATGCAGTGGAATCAGACCCATACCTACGATCAGGGCAGAGTGACGCTCGTTCAGGTCTGGGGCCCGAAGGACGGCAACTCGTGGGTTGACCAGTACAAGGAAAACGGCGTGGTCAAGGGCAACAACGACCCGCTGCTCTATGACAGAAGCTATCAGCCCAAGGCCGCTTACAACGCTGTGACCTCGATCATCCCGAAGTCTCAGTGGGGCGACGGCACGCAGTATAAGGACGGCTTTGAGATCAAGGAGCCCGAGCTCCTTGATGACGGCACATGGTTCCATTACACCTTCGAGCAGAACGACGAAGGCATGACCGGCCGCGGCAGCGCAAAGGTCGCACAGACCTCCTCCACCGGATACGAAAGTTCGCACGCCCTCGCCTGCACCGGCAGAGAAGCATCTTGGAACGGTGCAAGTACCTCCCTCAACGGCCGTATTTTCAAGGCGGGAGAGAAGTACAGCTTCAGTGCGATCGTCAAGACCGATCAGGGCAGCGCTACCGAAGAGTTCAAGCTGACGCTCGAATACACCGATGCAAACGGTGATGCAAACTGGCCGAATATCGCGACTGCAACCGCAGTCAAGGGCGAATGGGTGCAGCTTGCAAATACGAGTTTTGAGATCCCCGCAGGCGCAACCAATATTTCTCTCTATGTTGAGACAAGTGACAGCACGATCGACTTCTACGTTGATGAGATGATCGGTGCACCGGAAGGCACTGTCATCAGCGGACCGAAGGCGATCAACGCAACCAAGATGCCCGGCGACGTCAACTGCGACGGCAAGCTCAATGCGGCTGACCTCTCCCTGATGAAAGCATGCATGAAGAAGGGTGCATATCCCAACGCGATCGCAAAGCTGAATGCTGACGTCAACCAGAGCGGTGAGATCGACGCAACAGACGTCAAGCTCCTGCATCAGTTCCTCATGACCGTGATCGACGAATTCCCGGTCGAGGCACCGAAGGTTGACTGGACAGAGGCGGAAAAGCAGTTTGCAAACATCAAGCTCGCAACCAGCTACAAGCAGGACAATGAGAACAACCCGATGACAACCCAGCGCTTCGGCGCAGACCCGGGCTGGCTCGTCTACAAGGACAGACTCTATGTTTACACCACGAATGACGCATTTGAGTATAACGGCAATACCCTTCAGGTCAACTCCTACAACTCCGGCACAATTAACTGCGTTTCCTCTGCTGACCTCGTCAACTGGACTGACCACGGCGCGATCCCGGTCGCAGGCAGAAACAGCAGAACCACCAACGGCGCAGCAAGGTGGGCTTCCTTCGCATGGGCACCGGATGCCTGCTGGAAGACCATCAACGGCAAGGATACGTTCTTCCTGTACTTCGCTGACAGCGCAGGCGGCATCGGCGTTCTGACTGCTGACAGCCCGACCGGTCCGTTCAAGGATCCG
>CAMNJD010000206.1 GCA_946540705.1 uncultured Ruminococcus sp.
GGATTCCAAAGGGACAATGTCCCTTTGGCGGGTTTGGGCGGAGCCCAATATCAATCATCGCGCAGCGATACCTTTTTCGACAGACTGAGCTCCCGGCACAAACCGGGAGCTGTCTGTATGAGATTATTCGCCGTACTGCGCACTGCCGTTGTCCTCGCAGACTGCGTACAGATTCGTTTCCCATGCGGGAATGTACGGCAGATGCCGGATAAACAGCCGGTAGCGCGGATTGATGCGCTTGACCAGCAGCGGCAGCTCAAAGATATCCTCATTGCGGTGATACAGCGAGATCATCAGCTTCGGTGCAAAGCGCGCGATCGAACGGCTCGCACCCCAGAGTGCCTCGCGCTCCGCGCCCTCAACGTCCATTTTCAGGAGCGTGAGCGGATTGCCGGCCAGCAGGTTATCGACCGAACGCGCAGGCGTCATCACGCCCTCCGCCGACACGGAGGACTGCCGTCCCGCCTTTGCCGCAAAGGGCAGCTCGGTGTCCACGCACCATGCCGTACACTGATAGCACTGCACGGACGGTGTATCGCCGACAAACTTCACCAGCTTCTTGTAATTCTTCTTGTCCGGCTCGACCGCGATGATGCGGTGATACTTTCCGCGTGTATATTCCAGCATTTCGCGGATCGTGTCCCCGTTATATGCGCCGAGATCGACATAGATCTCATGGTTCGTCGGCTGAAGCACGCGGTTCCAGACCTCGTCCTTCGTATCGACCTGATCCATCAGATAGGCCGGATTGCCGCTGATCTTGAAATTGATGATATTCGCGTAGATCTGTCTGGAGCGCTCGTCCGCCAGCGACTGATACACCGCCTGGATCTCCTCCTCGTGCTCATCGCAGTAGGCGCGTGTGAACAGTCCGCCGCCGACGACCGGCACATCCGGCACATAGAGCTGATAGCGCTCGCCGAGTGTCCGCACGCGGTCGATCATCTGCGGGGAGCAGACTGCGAATGCCAGCACGATGACGAAATCGTCCAGCTCTGCTTCCAGCTCCGAGAGCTTCCGCACGGGATAGCCCGCGAAATCATGGCCGCGGACAAATTCATCGCTCGCAAAAATGCCGGCGACCGGGATCTGATAGGTTCGCATCGCAGAAAGGATGCGCACCGCACCGTCGCCCATGCCGTAGAGATAGATCGGGCGTGTCTCCGCCTTGAGGCGATCCCAGACGGATTCCTTTTCCGTTACAAACTGAAGCATTCCCTATCAGTCCCCTTCTTAGTAATGATCATGATGCGGCGGCTCCGGAAAATCACAGCCGCATGCTTCTGCCATATCGTGTCCGTCGTGATGCATCGGAGGCGGCACTGCTCCGCCCATTGCGGCATAGAGATCGCGGCCTCTGGTGCTGTAGCGGTCGCGCTCGCGGTCGATCTGCTTATCCAGCATCTTCAGGAATTCCCGCGGATGCTTGATGCAGCGGACTTCCTTCTGCGGCGTATCGGTGTCGCGGACATAGATGATGACCGTGCCGCAGCCGACAATGCGCTGCCAGAACGGCAGAACGAGCTTTTTGTCCGTGACCTTGTACAGATCGAGCTCATCCTCCGCAAGGCTCAGGAAGCCGGAGCGCGTGATAAACTTCGTTTCGGTCAGGAAGTAGGTCGTGAAGCTCCATGGGAGGCCGAAGATCATCCGCTTGCGATCCCGCCAGATGTATTCAAATGCATGTTTTTTGCTCATTTCAAACGCTCCTTTCACGGGATCGCTCCCGCTTGTCATCCGATTTTCAAAGGCTGATCACAGTCACGCCGTTCGGCTCTGCCTTGACCCGCCGGCTCGTGCCGGCGACTGTGATCGTGAATTTTCTGTCCGATGCCGGATAGCTGATGGTAATGCGGCTGTCCTCGCGCTTTGCGGTGATCGTCAGCTCCTTGCCGCCCTCTGCGCGGTAGAGATCGCAGGAGGCGGTCTGACCGTCGCTGAGGCCGCAGATCAGAACCTCCGCATTTGCGAGATAATCATAGCACACATCGGTCTTGAAATCGCCCATGACGATGATCGAGCCCGGCCGGACATAGACCGGCATTTCGAGATAGCTGCACTTGCGGCGGAACCACTTTCCGCCCTGTGTCAGCGGGGCATCGGTCTTGCCGAGCAGATCGAACCACTCGCCCTGCGGCAGATAGAACTCCGCGATGCCGCTCTCGTCAAAGACCGGCGCGCAGAGAATACTGTCTCCGAGCATGTACTGTCTGTCCAGCGTGAGGCAGGCCGGGTCATCGGCATAGTCAATGACCATTGCCCGCATCATCGGGATGCCGGTTTCGTGCGTATGATTGGCCTGCGCCCAGAGATACGGCATCAGCCGGCCTTTGAGGTTCGTGAAATACCGCAGGACAGCGCATGCATTCTCCGGATCATCTGGATCGTCCTCCTCATAGGCCCACGGGACGCGGTAGGAGGTCGAGCCGTGCAGGCGGGAGTGCGTGCTCATCAGGCCGAACGCGACCCAGCGCTTATAGACATCCGCCGAAGCGGTCTGCTCGAAGCCGCCGATATCGTGGCTGAAGAATCCGAATCCCGAGGCACAGAGTGACAGTCCGCCGCGCAGCGTCTCCGCCATTGCGGAATATTCCGCAGAGCAGTCGCCGCCCCAGTGAACCGGGAATTTCTGTCCGCCTGCTGTCGCACTGCGTGCAAACAGCACCGCCCTGTCCTTGCCGACGCATTCCTCCAGTGCCTCAAACACGACCTTATTATAGAGATAGGTGTAATAATTGTGCATCGCAGCCGGATCGGAGCCGTCATGATAGACAACGCCCTGTGCCGGGATGCGCTCGCCGAAGTCGGTCTTGATCGCATCGACGCCCTCCGCACACAGCCTGCGGATGCCGTCGGCAAACCACCTGCATGCATCGGGATTCGTAAAGTCAACGATTGCCATGCCCGGCTGCCACATGTCCGTCTGGAACACGCCGCCGTCCGCCGTATGGATGAAATACCCCTTTTCGGCGCCCTCGTCAAAAAGTGCCGACTGCTGTGCGATATACGGGTTGATCCAGACGCAGATGCCGACATTGTGCTCCTGCTTGATGCGCGAGAGCATGCCCTTGGGGTCGGGGAACATCTCGTTGTCCCATTCAAACGACGTCCATGTAAACGCCTTCATCCAGAAGCAGTCGAAATGGAACATCTGGAGCGGGATCTTCCGCTCTGCCATGCCGCTGAGGAAGCCCCTGACCGTATTCTCGTCATAGTCGGTCGTGAACGAAGTCGAGAGCCACAGGCCCAGCGATTTCGCCGGCGTCAGTGCCGGACGGCCGGTCAGTGCAGTATAATTGGACAGCACCTGCGCACAGTCTGCGCCGCCGATGATGAAATATTCGAGCGATTCGCCCGGAACGGTCATGCTGACCTTGGAGACAGTGTCCGACGCGACCTCGTAGCTGACCGCGCCGGTCTGGTTCGCAAAGACGCCGTAGCCGCGGGAGCTGAGATAGAACGGCACGCACTTATAGCTCTGATCGGAGCAGGTGCCGCCGTCGGAATTCCAGATCTGAACGGTCTGACCGTTCTTCACAAACGGCGTGAACTTTTCGCCGAAGCCGTAGATATATTCGCCGACGGAAAGATTGAGCTGCTCGCGCACGAACGCTCTCTTTGCGGGCGCGGGGATGCTC
>CAMNJD010000207.1 GCA_946540705.1 uncultured Ruminococcus sp.
GCTCTGCCCTCGACCCGCAAGCCTTTGAAAAGGCTTGAGCGAAACTTTTAATATGGGCGAAATTAAAACTATTTGTTTTAACTTTATTTTTCCGACCACCTAGAAAATCACATACCCCAAAAAAGCACCGGCCTGATCGGGTCGGTGCTTCGCTGTTTTCGGACTACTTATCTGTTCAGGATATGCCTTGCGACATGAATACCGCTTGCGGAGGCATGAGAGAGGGAGTGGGTGACGCCGGAACCGTCGCCGATTACGTACAGCCCGTCATACCGCGTCATCAGGTTGCTGTCGATCTCGACCTCCATGTTATAGAACTTGACCTCTACGCCATAGAGCAGCGTGTCATCATTTGCTGTGCCGGGCGCGACCTTGTCAAGCGCGTAGATCATCTCGATGATTCCGTCGAGGATACGCTTGGGGATAACAAGGCTCAGATCGCCGGGCTGTGCAGCGAGTGTCGGAACGACAAAGCTCTCGCTGATGCGCTGTGCATTGCTGCGCCGCCCGCGGATCAGATCGCCGAATCGCTGTACCATGACACCGCCGCCGAGCATATTGGACAGCCGCGCAATACTCTCACCGTAGCCGTTGCTGTCGCGGAACGGCTCAGAGAAATGCTTGCTGAGAAGCAGTGCAAAGTTTGTGTTGTCCGTGTGCAGTGCCGGATCCTCATAGCTGTGGCCGTTGACGGTAACGATTCCGTTCGTATTCTCATTGACGACCACGCCGTGCGGGTTCATGCAGAATGTCCGTACCAGATCCTCGAACTGCTTTGTGCGGTAGACGATCTTGCTCTCATAGAGCTCATCGGTCAGATGGGAGAACACAGCCGCAGGCAGCTCTACGCGAACCCCGATATCGACGCGGTTGGATTTCGTCGGGATCTCGAGCGATGCGCAGACGGATTCCATCCATTTGCTGCCGCTTCGGCCGACGGAGATCACAAGGATCTTTCCTGTAAAGCGCGTTTCGCCGGCAATTACGGTATAGCCGTGCTCGCTGCGTTCAACGCTGCTGACCTCTGTCCGGAAATAGAAATCGACCTGATTCTTCAGTTCCTGATACAGATTTTCGAGTACAATGTAATTGATATCCGTGCCGAGGTGCCGCACCTGTGCGTCCAGCAGATGCAGGTCATTCTCAAAGCATTTTTTCTTGATTGCGGTATCGGCTGTCGAATAGAGCTTTGTGCCCGCACCGCCGTGCGAGAGGTTGATCTGATCGACATAGCGCATCAGATCAAGCGCCTCCTGCTTCCCGATGTACGCATACAGCGTTCCGCCGAACTGGTTGGTAATATTGTATTTTCCGTCGGAAAACGCACCTGCGCCGCCAAAGCCGTTCATGATCGCGCAGGTTTTGCATTTGATGCAGGACTTGATTTTTTTGCCGTCGATCGGACATTTTCTGCTGCTGAGCGGATTGCCGCACTCAAATACTGCAATTTTCAGCCCCTTGTTCGCCTGACAAAGCTCATAGGCGGTGAAGATGCCGCCCGGTCCTGCACCGACGATCAGGACATCATATTCCTGTTTCATGTTCAATCCCTCTTTTTTCATCCGGAATATCCCGCAGCGACACGCATATACCAGCAACCGGTAAGATGCTTCCCGGAATTATGATACGAAGACGGTGTTTCACGGTCAAAGCCGTCCTCAAGATACATGAGTGTCGAATACAGAACATCCCTGCCTTCCGTGCTGCTGCGGCTCTTGATATGTGTCGCCCGCACGGTCAGTGACAGTGACATACTGCCTTTGCTGTCATATTCTGCGGAAACGATTGAAAACACCGGGTACGGACTGTCCTTCTGATACTGCTCCTGCAAGCTGCTGAGGAGTGTTTTCAGCTCCGGTTCTGCGGATTGTTTCACGTTTCGTGAAGCGGAAAGTGTAAGCGTTTCATCCGTCAGCTCATATTTTGCATGTTTCAAGCCGGGTTCATAGAAGCCCTTGAATATCGCTGCGATCCGGCTGAGCTGCTCGCTGTTGCTGTGGTAACAGCCTCTCAGATACCGGTACGGCGAATCATAGGAAATGACAAGGATCAAACCGATGATCAGGCAGACCGGCAGGCACAGACGCAGGATTCTTTTCGCTCTTTTCATAATCGTTCTCCGCGTATTGTCTGATACAGAAAACCGGCAGCGGATGCAAGCCCGCCGCCGGTCAGGTCATATATCAGATATTCAGCATTTCAATAACCTTATCTCTGAGCCATGTGGTCGCCTCTGCGACAGGAACATCCTCGCGGAAGGACTTGTCACGCGCAGAGATCTCGATACAGCCTTTCTGGAGAGACTTCGGGCTGACGACCGCGCGGAGCGGAATGCCGAACAGGTCTGCATCTGCAAACATCGCGCCCGGACGGATATCGCGGTCATCATACAGCACCTCAACGCCGTAAGACAGAAGCTCTGCATACAGACGGTCTGCGGTTTCCTTGACCTGCGGGTCATCCACACGGAGATTGCAGATCTCGACCTGCCACGGTGCAATCGTCATCGGCCAGATCGGGCCGTACTGATCGTGGCTCTCCTGGCAGACCGATGCGCACAGTCTGCCGATGCCGATGCCGTAGCAGCCCATAATCGGGATCTGGCGCTCGCCGTTTTCGTCAAGGTAGGTCATGTTCATAGATTCTGTATACTTCTTGCCGAGCTGGAAGATGTTGCCGATCTCAATGCCCTTTTCGATCTGGATATGCGGCTTTCCGCAGTCCGGGCAAACCGCACCGGCAAAGGTTTTGGCAATATCGTGGTAATGGATCTCACCGAGATCGCGGGCCGCATTCAGGCCGGTGAAATGAGCATCCGGCTTATTTGCACCGCAGACCAGCGATTCAATCCCCTTAAGGGATTTATCGAACACAACGCGGATATTCTTCGGCAGATTGACCGGGCCGATGAAACCGGGGATAATCCCGCTCTCCTTCGTAATATCGACGGCAGGATGAATCTCAAAGCCGAGATAGTTGCGCAGCTTTGTTTCGTTGACCTCAAGATCGCCGCGAATGAACGCGATGACATAGCTGTCATCCTCGTTTTTCTGATAAACGACAGCCTTTGCAAGGCGCTTTTCGTCCATTTTCAGGAATTTCTGAAGATCCTCGATCGTCTTGACGCCCGGGGTTGAGACTTCGGTCAGCGGCTCGATCTCACCGGGCTCGTTTGTAACACTGACGACCGCTGCCTCCATATTGGCGCGGTAGCCGCAGTCGCAGATCGCGAGCGTATCCTCACCGACCTCAGTCAGCAGCATGAACTCGTGCGAAATACTGCCGCCCATCATACCGGAATCGGACTGCACGGAAATAAAATTCTTGCAGCCGCAGCGGGTGAAGATGCGGTTGTAAGCCTCATAGACACGCGCATAATAGCGTTCGAGATCGGCCTGCGAAGTGTGGAAGGAATAGGCATCCTTCATTGTGAATTCGCGAACGCGGATGAGGCCGCCTCTGGCGCGGGGCTCATCACGGAATTTGGTCTGGATCTGGTAGATCATGAACGGGAAGTCCGCATAGGACTGTGCAGTGTCGCGGGCAAGATGAACCGCAGCCTCCTCGTGGGTCATGCCCAGCACCATCGGGTTGCCGGAGCGATCCTTCCAGCGAGCCATTTCGCTTCCGATGCTGGTATAGCGGCCGGACTCCTCCCAGAGTGAAGCGGGCATAACAACCGGGAACATGACCTCCTGTCCGTCCACCGCGTCCATTTCCTCACGGATGATCTGCTCAATCTTGCGCATGATGCGCTTAGCGGGCGTATACAGTGAGAAAATGCCGTTTGCCATGTATTTCATGTAGCCGCCGCGCATCATCAGCGCATGGCTTTCGATCACACAGTCTTTCGGAGCGTTTTTGAATCGCTCACCGAGCATGTTTGCAACCTTCATATCAGTTTTCCTTTCCGGGTCAGATTTTGCGGCGGAATAACCGCCGATACCAAACTATAATATTGTACCATATTTTGCGAAAAAAAGCAAGTGTTCCGGATGATTTTCAAATAGAATTGACGATTTTCGATAGCGGGAGTGCTTGTTCATCAAGATGTATGTTCTGAATTGAAAAAAATACAGATATTTGTGCAGAACGACATATTTTTGCAAAACACTTGACTTTTCATGAAAAATAGGCTATAATATCATAGTCGCTTGCAGTTGATGTGAGAGACAGTGAATATGGCTGCGTAGCTCAGCTGGCTAGAGCAATCGGTTCATACCCGATCGGTCACTGGTTCAAATCCTGTCGCAGCCATTCAAGGCCCGTTGGTCAAGCGGCTAAGACGACGCCCTTTCACGGCGTAATCATGGGTTCGATTCCCGTACGGGTCACCACACACAAGGCTCAGAAATGACGTTAAATCGCCATTTCTGAGTTCTTTTTTTATCCCGTGACGGCTTCTGTC
>CAMNJD010000208.1 GCA_946540705.1 uncultured Ruminococcus sp.
CCCGCCGAACCATGCCGCACCGATCGTGACCGCATCAAACTGACCGGCCGTGATCTCTGTTTCCTGCGGCAAAAAGGCCGGAATCGTATAATAGAACAGGCCGTTCGCTTCTGCAAACTGCTCCGCAGGCGTACCTGCTGCACCGACATAGAATGACGCAGACAGCGGCAGCGTCACGGCATCCGGCGCCATCTCTGTCAGCGCCTCACCGGTCACGACATGCGCGATGCTGCCCGGGACTGCACAGGAGCCGATCGTCTTTGCATTGGAAAGGATCAGCCATTCCGCATCGGCGCCCTCCGCCATATGTGCGGGAACATGCTCCAGACTGCTCAGATCCAGCATGCCGGTTTCGGCCGTCACGCCTGCAAAGGCATATTCGCCGGCCTGTGTCACAGTCTCAAGTGCCGAACCGCCGACACAGCAGTTTTCCAGCGCATGCGCTCCGATCTTTTCAAGTTCCGTAGCCCAGTTATACAGACTGACATTCCGGATGCAGTCATCCGCATTCGTCCGCTCAAAAGTGAACGCATAGTCGCAGATCGTCTTTGCGCCCTGCGCGGAGATATAATCCGCCGCGCTCCCATGCAGCACGCCTGTCGGAATCACCCTGAGATGTTCTCCGAACTGTACGAACGAAAGCCCCGCTGTATCTGCAAGGGCATATTCGCCGATCTCCTCAAGCTCCGTGAACGAGATAAACGACCACTGCTCCAGCTTTGCCCCTGCAAATGCATACGCGCCGATCTTCCTGAGATGCTCCTCGTCCAGGCCGTTTCCTGTCAGGGCGGCGCATCCGCGGAATGCTTCATCGCCGATCTCGGTCACGCCCGGCGCATACACACTGTGCAGCGCCGTGCAGCCCGCAAAGGCCTTGCTGCCGATGCGCGTGACGGTTTCCGGCAGATACACCTCAGTCAGCGCAGAATTCCCCTCGAAAGCACCGTCACCGACCGCGGTCAGCCCGACACTTTCACCCGGAACGGTCAGGTCGATGACCGTCCGCTCACTGCGGCATGCCGTCAGGACACCGTCCGTGATCTCATACAGTGCGCCCGGATCCGTGCCTCCGATCACATATTCCTCCCGCAGCATTTCCCCGGGCTTCCCGTTTAGCACGGAAACAGCCTTCAGCACTGCCGTTTCTGTGATGTCAAACGCGCCGGTGTACTGCACGCCGATCCCGTCACCGGGGTCAGTGCCGTCCAGCGTATAATAGATCGCATCCGCACCCTCAGCCGAGAGCGATACCTCTACGGGTCCGGAATAATCGCCGCCCTCCGGACTGACCGAAGGCTGTATGCTCACGATCTCATATTCCGCATACATCGGTCTGCTCGTACCGGCAGATGTGACCGCAGCAGCGGCCAGCAGCATGTGCTCCGTCACACGGATCGGCGTACCGTCATAGCGCTGACCGTTTTCGGCAGAGGGAACCGAGCCGTCAGTCGTATAATAGATCACGGCACGCTTGTCCGCGCAGGACAGCGAGACATTCTGCGTGCTGTGATATATCCCGGCGGGCGGGTCAGCGGTCGGACTGACGCCTGTCGTTCCGGGAAACTGCACATGCGCAAGCGAAACCATGCCCCAGCCGGTGTCATTGTCAAATCCCGCCTCACCGAGATCCACCGCACCGCTGCGCAGGATTTCATAAATCTCATCATTGGTCAGCTCCGGATCGTAGGACAGCAGGTCGGCAATGCACCCTGCGACAAACGGCGTCGCCATGCTCGTGCCGCTGTTGTAACGCATTTCATCCGGTTCGGAAATACCGGCACTGAGGATTTCAAAGCCGGGCGCAGCAAAGTCTGTCATGCTGCCGAAATTGCTGAACGATGCCCGCGCATAGGATTCGTCCTCCTTTTTCAGCGCGGAGACAACGATATTATCCGGATAATTCGCCGGGTGAACATATTTGACGTCCTGTGCTTCGTTTCCGGCTGCGACCGCGACCGGAATATCCTTCGCAGAAAGATACGCACACGCCTCATTCAGCAGCGGAGACTCGCCTTCGCCGCCGAGACTCATGCTGATCACATCCGCGCCCTGCTCCTCCGCGTACATCATGGCGCAGTAAATGTCCAGATTCATGCCGTAGCCTGTATCATCCAGCGCCTTGAGCGGAAGGATCCTGACATTCTCATTCGTGACAGAGCAGACGATCCCGGCACAGTGTGAGCCGTGCCCTTGTCCGTCAATGCAGCCGTTCGTTTCATTGAATGCAAAGGTGCGGCCGCCCTCGGCAATGCGCCCCTGAAACATCACATGCTCCGGGTAAATGCCGGTATCAATGACCGCGACCACGATCTCCGGCGCCTCACCGGGCATGGAACGCAGCTCCCTGCAAAAGCCGTCTGCGCTGACGGCCTCCTGCCCCCAGCGGTCATACAGCAGCGAATCGGCATTCTCATACTGTTCGCAGATATGCACCGGCTGATCCGGCTCGACATAGGTGACCGAGCTGTCCGCGCTGAGCGAACGGTACGCCGAATAGGCCGCTGCGGGGGAATCATATTGCAGCACATGCAGAGAGCGGTAGCCCTCCGTACAGGACACCGCACCGTGATGCTCCGGCTGCTGCTCAGACTTGACGATCAGGCGTCCGGACTGAAACGGTGAGGTCAGAACCTTGTCCTCGCCGCTCACGCTGATCTCGCAGCCGATATATTCCGCCGCATCCTCGGCAGGCATCCAGCCGCCGCCGGGAATTCCGGCCGCATCCGCATCGACACAGAGCACGCCGTCCCGCAGTGCGAAGCCTGCAAAGCTGCGCCCGACTGCTGTTTCATCGCGGTAGAGCTGCTGCTCCGTTTCAGAGAACCGCAGTGCAGCAAACGGCGTATCTGCATTGCATCCGGGTGCAGCCTCCGCCGACCGCCGTGCAAACTCCGCCGCAGACAGCCGTTCTCCGGCCGCACTGCGGTACTGCACCGGAATACGCGGCAGACCGGCAGTGAGGACGCATAGCGCAGTAATCAGTGCAACCTGTTGTTTGTGTCGTCTCATTTCCGCTCCTCCTTGATGCCGCGGGGATTGCCCGCTGGATTGAGCCGTCTGAACGCCGCTGCATCCGTCAGCCGTCCGACCGTACTCAGAATTATTATAACACAGCAGATGCCCGAAAAAGTGAACAAATCATGAACAGACAGGACAAAGCGGGCGCCCGCAGAGCTTTTCCTCTCTGCGAACGCCCGCCTGTGTTTATCCCTGTGAATCCTGTGCATCTCCGGAATTTTCCGTATCTTCGGGTTCTGCCGGTGCATCCTGCTTCTCTGTGACAAGGATCATACTGTGTCCGCTCTCCTTCAGTGCCAGAACGGCAGCGTCCAGCTCGGCATCCGAGAGGCCGTTCCGCACGATGCAGGGATACATTTTCTTCCCCGCAGCAGCCTTGTCCGCCGCCCGCACCAGCATGGCGATCTTGTCCGGAAACGCCAGTGAGGTCGGGTCATACCGTTCGCCGTTTACCGTAAACGGCTCCGTGAAATCGCGCACGTCGATCTGTACGCAGACGGCCTTCATCTTCAGCTTGTCCGGCACATAGGCCTCCTCGCCGCCCGCCGCATATGTATGCAGGTCGATCATGCAGCATGCCTCGGGCGCCTTGTCCGCGATCGCGTTCAGGACGCTGACCAGTGCCTCTGTTCTGAGCGCAGGATCCTTGATCCGGCTGCCGAGCAGCTCGACATCGGAATCAAAGAAATCCGGGAACCGCGTATCTGTGCAGATGACCGGAGAATAGCCGCCCGCAGTGATCTCGGCAGCCAGTGCCGAAAGATAATTCCGTGTTCCGTCTGCAAAGGGGCTGAGCCACGGCTTGCCGCCCTTTTCCGGCTTCGCATCGAGCCAGCGGGTCGTGCCGTCCTTGAAGGTATACGAGCCGTCCATGAATGTGTTGGGGTAGGTTCTGTCCTCCAGCGTGCTCATCATCGCGATGCACTGCATATGATAGCGGTTTGCAGCGTTGCGGATCTCCCGCAGCGTCAGCATATCGGCATTCGATGCGCCGCAGTTCACGGCATTCTGTACGCCGGACGCATAATGCAGCATACCGCCGGTTTCCTTCATCGGAAGCAGCATTGCCCGGTAGCCCTGCGCATAAAGCTGCTCCGCCTCCGCCTCGACCGAATCCAGATCATGCAGTGCGGCGGGATCGGCAAGACAGGCAACCGTCACATCCTCGCCGAACCGGGAAGGCTGCTCCGCAGTTGTTGTCGTCGCTGCGGTAGTTGCGGCTGTCGTCGTGACGGTCGTTGTTGTGACCGAAGTCGTTGTCGTTTCAGCCGGAAGTGTTGCCTCCGCCGCAATCGCCGCAGTCCCCGCAAAGAACGGCTCCGGTGTGGTCGTCGGGTGCTCCTCCTCAGCACGCATCCGCGTCACGATCGGGCCGACTACATGATACCCGACAAACCCCAGCGCCGCGATCAGCACCAGCATCACAACTGTGCCGAACGCGGAACGGAACGGATGATACATGCTGAAAATGCGGTGATTCCGCGCACGCCGTGTATAGATTCTTCTGCCTTTTTTCTTGTGGCTCACAAAAAAGCTCCTCTCTCTGTTCCCGGATCAGTCCGCAGGCACCAAAGCGCACCGGACTGAATACTATAATTCAAAGGGCTCACGCCGGCAGTGCTGTTTCTTTCTTCATCTGCCCTGAGCGCCTCCGTTTCTTTTTTTCATTTGCCATGAAATACCGCAGCAGTGCAGCGAGCGGCCCCAGCAGTACCGCCAGCCACATGATGCCATCGCTGAAATGCCGCAGCGTCCAGAGATATCCTGCGGCGGCCAGCAGTCCCAGCAGGATTCCCGCGAGATCCGGCGGTGCAAAATCGCTGTCACTGTATAGGAACAGCGCGGAAAACAAAAGCTGGTTGGTCATCAGCGCAGCCGCAGCCGCACGCAGCGGAAACCGCATGAACGTGAACAGCATGCAGGCCGTGATCAGCGGCATCAGCAGCGGAAAGAATACGTAAGGCGAGGCCGCACGCCGCGCCAGAAATACGACCGCGATCACCAGCAGCAAAAACAGCGAGCAGCTCCCCAGCGGCAGGCCGCGCAGGCCGATGATCCAGTCGATGGGGTTCGGCGGGAATTTCCATGATCCGTTCCAGCTCGCCGAAACACCTTCTGTCAGCATGGAACGGTCGATCCGGAGCAGCGGCACACTGCCCTTCGCGGCCGGGAACATCAGAACGCCCGAACGGTTCACGAGCCATGCAAGGCAATAGCCCGCACCGGCGGCCGGGATGACCGGCGCCCTGTCCCCCTTTATCCGGAAATTGCCGATGATAATTGCAAAAATACAGGATATGATAAGCAAAGAGACCGGCACCGTCACCGGCATCAGCATCAGCAGGATCACGCCGTCCAGCATTGCCTGCGGCAGCGTCAGATCCGGCGATTTTTTTCGTGCCCGCAGACAGACCGCCTGCGTCAGCAGCGCCGTCAGTGCTGCGATCCCCGTGAGCAACGCCGGCCGCATCCCGTAATGCCGCACGGCGATCACCGTGAGTGAGAGCAGCGCACCGCCCTTCAGGATCATCTGCTCGATCCTTCGCTCCTGTTTTCGCAGTCTGCGCAGTTCGCGGCGTTTCTCCATGTTCATGCCTCCCAAATCCACAGAAAGGAACCGATTTTCATGACCGTACAACGGCTCTCCGCGCAGTCCGTCAAGGTACAGCTCTCTGCGGATGAGCTCAGGCTGTTCCTCCCCGACACAGAATCCGGCAGCGAATCCCCGCAGATGATGCGGCTGATCTCGTTCATGCTCACAAAGGCTGAGACAGCCAGCGGGATCCCGTTTTCTGCACTGCCGGTCACAGTCGAGCTTCTGACCGCACCGCAGGGCGGCCTGATCGCGTATTTTACGGCGCAGGCGCTTCCCGGAGCGGATTCCCGCAGCGGGCAGCCGCGCACTGAACGCATTGCGGCACGTTTCGGCAGTGATGAGGAACTCTCACGCTGCTGCATGCTGCTTGCACGGCGCCGCAGCGCACTGCTGTCCAGTGCGCTCTACCGCCTCAGAAGCGGGTATATCCTGCTGCTGAAGATCAAGCGCAGTCATGCAGACGGCCTGCATCATATGCTTTACGAATACGGGCGGCCGTTCCGGCTCTCGGTGCTCAACCGCGCCCGTCTTGCCGAATTCGGCACATGTCTGTGCGAAAAAGACGCAGTTGCGGCAGTTTGCAGCGGTCAGACCCCGCGCAGCAGCCGCACCGCCTCCGCCGGCGATTCCGCACCGAGCAGGTAAGACCCCGCGACCAGATAATCTGCGCCCGCCTCACGGCACTGCGCCGCCGTGACATCATTGATGCCGCCGTCCACCTCGATATGCGCGGTCATGCCCGCCTGCGCGAACATTTCCCGAAGATGCCGGATCTTCGGCAGCACCGACGGCATGAACGACTGTCCGCCGAGCCCGGGGCGAACCGTCATCATCAGCACAAAATCCTCCGGGCGCAGCAGCGGCAGCAGCGGTCTGAGCTGCTCCTCGGATGTTTCCGGTGAAACGGCAATGCCGGCGGGAATCCCGTACTGCTGAACGGCGCGGAGCGTTTCGGCGGTATCGGAATCACATTCAATATGAAACGAGAGCAGATCCGCACCGGCCCTGACAAACCGCTCAATAAAGCGCAGCGGCTCACGGATCATCAAATGTACATCAATCGGCAGTCCCGTACATGGCCGCAGGCTTTCCAGCACCGGCAGTCCGAATGACAGATTATCGACAAAGCTGCCGTCCATGACATCATAATGCAGCGCGTCTGCGCCCGATTGCCGGACTGCTTCCGCAACATCTGCAAGATGTGCCAGATCGCCGTTTAGAATGGATGCTGAGATCAGAGCCATGATGTATCCTCCCGTTCAGCAGGTATCTGCAAATTTTCATACAGATTTATTATAACGCAAATTCTCTGATTCGTCAAGCGCTCCGGCGGATTCCGGCAAAATCGGCCTGAATTCGTCGGAGCGTCCCAAAAGCATTCGCATCCACTTGACAAAGCTGTGAAAATCGTGTATTATTGAATGAGCGCAGGCGCTTCACCGCGCGGTGTCTGCGTTCCCGGCCGCCAGACCGAAACCGTTTCATCTGCCTCGGGATCCGTCTGCGGCATCGCCGGCGGCTGACCGATCCGGCGCAGCGGGTCATAGATCTTGACATCCTTGTCCTGCATTTCATACTGTTTCATGAATACCGCTCCTTTCTGCGTATCCATAGTATGCCGCAGATGCCGCGGAAATACACGGAGGAAATATGCCGCATTTCTGGAAATCCTGCGGAACAGTCCTGATCTGGATTCTGATTTCGGAGCTGCTCTGCCTTGTTGTCGCCTTTTCGTTCGCGATCATGTCCGCGAAGTGGATCCGCTTTCTCAGCCTGCTCTGCGGGCTGACCGCGCACTGCCTGCTCATGGGAAGCTGCGCGCAGAAGATCTCGCAGCAGGACGCCGCACATTACCGCATCACCGGCGAGCGCACCGCGCAGACAAAGCCTCTGCTGCTCGCGCTCTGTGCGCTGCTCCCCGGCACGCTGACCTATCTGATGCTGCCGCTGAATCCGCACAGCATCCTGGCTATGAACCTTTTTCCGCTGCTGAATTCGCCGTTTATTCAGGTTTACCGGCTGATTTTTCAGCGCGATGAGACATTCGCCGCACTGTCTCCGGTTCGCCGCATGCTTGCTGCACTGCCGACGCTCGTGACCGGCGCTGCGATCTGGGCCGGCTATCAGATTGCCTATATTCCCGCGCTGGCAAAAATGGATGCCAGCAATCCCCGCACATAATCGTGCTGCCTTTGCATATGCTGATGTTGCGAAATCTGTTGTTTCGCAAAACGGATCTGCAAAGGAGAATGAAATGAAAAAGCTCATCACTGCGGTCTGTCTGCTGCTCGCCTGTACGGTGATGCCGCAGATCCCGGCCGCTGCAATCGGCTACGGACAGGGCAAGGCGGTCGATGCGGAAAACCGTCCGACCGGTGCGCTGGAATTTCAGTCGGAATATGCCGAGGTCGGCGCGTATGCACTGACGGATGACCCGGCGCGCATCATCCTGACCTTCGATCAGGGCTATGAAAACGGCTACACTGCGGGCATTCTGGACACATTGAAGGAAAAGGGCGCATCTGCGATCTTTTTTCTGACCGGTGACTATGCAAAAAAGGAACCGGAGCTCGTGCGGCGCATGATCGCGGAGGGGCATGCCCTCGGCAATCACGGCATGACGCATGCAGCACTCCCCTCCCTCACCGATGCAGAGATCGAGGAGGAGATCATGAGCCTGCACCGCTATGTGCAGGAGCATTACGGCTATGACATGCAGTATTTTCGTCCGCCCTGCGGGGAATATGACCTGCTCTCGCTGGAAAAGGTGCATTCGCTGGGATACCGGACGCTGTTCTGGAGCATGGCGCATGTAGACTGGAAAACTGACGATCAGCCCGACCCGCAGTCGGCGCTTGCCAAGCTGACTGCTGATGCGCACGGCGGCGCAATCTGCCTGCTGCACGCAGTCTCCGCTACAAATGCGCAGATCCTCGGGGATCTGATCGACGCATTCCGCGCAAAGGGATACAAGGTATAAACAAACGGGACACTGCCTGCCGTGACAGTGTCCCGTTTTGTCAGTTGCTCTTTTGCCGCGCCGTTTTTTCCGTTCGTTTATACAGATACCGGTCATTTTGCTGCGCGAGCCGGAAGCTGTTCTGCTTCACATAATTCATCGCAGAATCTTCCTTATGTACGGACTTGAGCTGCGACCACAGGATGCCGAGCACAATGCCGCCGACGATCAGTGCCGCGATGATCGTGACAAAGGCGTCCTTGCTGAACAGGTAGCCCAGCACACCGCCGACAGCCGCCGCGATCAGGAAGAACAGCACAGCCTTCAGCTTGTCCGTCGGCAGATCACCGACAAACTTGCCGGACTGGCCGTTC
>CAMNJD010000209.1 GCA_946540705.1 uncultured Ruminococcus sp.
TCCTCATGGCGGATGAGGGCTTCTCCCTTTCCGCAAATGTCTCTTATATCGCCGGTGCGGTTTTCGCCGTGCTGCTGTTCTGTTTGTATTTACATTTTGCGGTCAGGAGCAGAAAAGCTGCGCCGGCGTCCGAGATCGGTTCCTGATACAGCCGCGCAGCATCCGGAATCCGGTTTGACGGCTGCCGGATCATTGGAAAAAGACATGGATGAATCAAGGCTCGCTGCGCTGACAGCGAGCCTTTTTCCTGATGCATACGGTACTGAGCGCGTATCATAGCTGACGCCTGCGGTAGGTGTGCCGCGGATTGGACGGCGTGCAGCTCAGACTGATTCGTATGCAGAATGCCCTGATCGTATAAACGCAGAAAAAACAAGGCACTCCGCCGAAAAGCAGAGTGCCTACACCGAAACAGAAATGCCCCGATCTGCGCTTCTTCGTCAGCTTTGCCGCTGATATGGTGACTGCGGTTTTCAGAGCCTATTTCATCTTGCGCAGCAGCGCAGCCACATCAAGAATGGTTGCCGTGCCGTCACCGTCATAATCCGGCTCGTGATTGATGATTTCTTCGATTTGGGACTCGGTCAGCGCAGTGTCCTCTGACACAAACCGTGTCAGCAATACAGCGTCTGCTATGGTGATCTCTTTGTCGCCGTTGTAATCGCCTTTCAGCGGCTTTCCGGTTTCGGCAAATTGAGAGAAATCTATATCCGGGCTGCCCTTTCCTTCTTCCAGCGATAATTCCGGTTTCCATTCCGTACCGCTGCTGAGAACGATTCCGCTGTCGTATTTTTCAACGAAACCGTTTTTCGAGACGCGAACCGCATTGATGCCGGGGATTGCATTGAATGTGAAGGAACCGTCAGGTGATGCAGTCGCAGTTGTAGATGTGCCGAGCAGACGGACAGTTGCGCCCGGATCGGTCTTTCCGCTGAATGTGCCGGTAAAAATCTGATCGTTGTAGTTGATCAGCAGCCTGGCGAAGTCGATCGCATAGCCGTCACCGACTCCGGTTGTCTCGTCGATCACAACCGTCAGCTTTCCGGATGCAATATCCGCAAAGAATCCGGAGGGAATCATCGCGGAAACAATGTATGCAGTCGGGCCGGTCTGATCGGTGTGATTCAGCAGCTCTGCGATAAACGGCGCGTCCTTTCCGTTCAGCGTGACCGTGAAGTTACTCTCCCATGAAAGCGCCTGGAAATCATCAATGCAAAGCTGAAGGATGACATTTTCAATCTCGATCTCAGAAGCATCATATTCCATTGTGAAGGACAGCGCGCCGTCACCGTATGCATTTTCTTTGTCACTGCCGTTTTTGTATTCAGTATAATTGGAGGCGTATCCGTCGGTGGAATCTCCGTCCCATTTTGAGCCGACAAAGATGCGGTCGGTTCCGGCGGGATCGGTCTCATCCTTCAGCCACGGATAACCGTGCGCATACTGACTTTTTGCTGTGAACGGATCATAGCCGTGATCGGCAACGGCATTCTCATCATTGCAGGCGTCAATATCGCCGACGCGCACAACGAATTCCGCTTCTTCCGTGTTTTTGGAAATCACGGATTTCTCTGCCCAATCGGTTGCAGTCGGGGCTTGCGGGTCAATCTCTTCAAATCTCCGTCCGTATTTTTCCGCGAATTCCTCAGCGGTGGAGCCTGCATAGCCGTGAATGACAGATGCGGAGCCGAATGTGTCCTTATCATCATAGATCGCGCAGTTATCATTCAGAACCGTCACATCTGTCAGGCCGGAGCAGTAAATAAACGCCTCTCTTTCGATCTTCTTCACATTCTCCGGAATTGTAACCGTATTCAGCGACCGGCAGTTGCTGAATGCATTCTGACCGATTCTTGTTACGCTCTGCGGGATCGTGATTTCCGTGAGCTCGGTGCAGCCGCCAAAGCAATTCAAGCTGATTTCGGATAATTTCTCCGGCAGTCTGATGCTTTTCAGTCCCGTGCACATACGAAACGCTTCGGTATTGATTGCAGTCACACTGTCCGGGATGATGATTTCGGACAGCGCATTGCAGCCGTCGAATGTACTGCTTTCGATGACAGTGACACCGTCCGGAATCGTGACGTCTGCCAGACTGGTGCAAGAAAGAAATGCACTTTCTCCGATTTGCGTCAGACTGACCGGAAGTGAAACGGATTCCATTGCATTACACCCGTTGAATGAATCTTTTCCGATTGTTGTGACGCCTTCTTCTATCACGACTTTTTTGATGTCGTCCCGCTGTTCATACCACGGTATATTGAAAGAAAGTTTGTCCTGGAAAAACGCCCATTCCGTCATCGCACCCGTGCCGGAGATCGTCAGCGTGCCCTCGCTGTCCAGTGTCCATGTCAGATTTTCGCCGCAGGAGCCGGACTGTATGACAGGATCTTCCGGTGCATCGCCGAGCGATTCAAATGTATAGCCGTATTTTTCCGCATATGCCTGCGCAGTCGAGCCGTCATAGCCGTGAATCGTGCCTTTATAATTCATTTTCTCTGCATCGGAATCATAGCCGTTCGTGATCGTTTCTTCGGCATCCTTGATCTCGCATTCCGGATTCAGAATTGTCACATCCGTCAGCGCGGCACTGCTGATGCCGTCAATCTTCGCAGCGCTTTCCGGCAGTGTGATTTTTGTGATTGCATCGCAGCCTATGAACGCATAAGAGTTGATGACCTTCACGCCGTCCGGTACGGTAACCTCGCCGGAAGCAGCCGTCGCGTCGATCAAAATGCCGTTGACGGCGACAAGCGGATTCTCCGCCTGCTTCGCGGCAAGCCACGGTGTATCCGTGAATGCGGGCTCATAGAAGTTGACAACAGATTCAGGGATGCTGACCTCGCTGAGCGATGTGCAGCCGGCGAACACCAGATTCCCGATCGTCTCGCAGCCCTCCGGAATGGTAACGGATTTCAGCGCGGTACACTGCGCGAACGATGCTTCATAGAGACC
>CAMNJD010000210.1 GCA_946540705.1 uncultured Ruminococcus sp.
TTTCATTTTCGGGATTTTCTATCCCGATGATTTTTTCGATAACGGCTCCTGCCGTTTCTGCTTGCTCCGTCAAGCTCTGAGCGACAGCGTTCTATGATTTCTGCTCCTGCGGAAATCTTCTGCCCTGCTATGATAATCATAGCCGATTATTCCGCAGCCGTCAAGGTGTTTTCAGAAAATTTTTCGGACGCTGAAAATTTCCCCGGTCAAAATGCCGAAGGGCTGAGTTTGTACTGAATTGTCCTGTATTATCCTGTATTGTTCTGTATTGCCCTGATTTGCAAAGTTGATGTTGCAAATGAGTTTTTCCCAGTTATTCTGGACTTTTCAGGCTCTGAAAGTTTGTGCGCAATGCCAGTAGATTTTTAGGTTTCGGGCGCGCTATAATTATATCACAGGGATTAATTCCTGCGAAAGAATTCGATAGAAAGGAAGGTGATGATATGGCTGATACGATTGCCCTTGATGATGCAGTCAGGGAAAAGGTCGCAAAGCTCGATGAGAAGATCAGTAAGCTGAAGGATCGCATTGCCGCTGATACGGCGCAGTGTGCGAAGCTCTCAGCGAAAAGAGATGTTCTTGTTTTCCGTTCGATCAAGACAAAGTATGGTCTTGAAGGTCAGGCTCTTGCGGATATGATCCTCCGTGAACACGAACAGGCTCAGAAGCTCGGTGCGGACAATAAGCCTGATGCAAAAGTGAGCAATGCTGTTTCCGAGAAAATGGTCGGACAGCTCTCATTCGATGATGAGAAGAAGAATCCCTATGCGGATTGAAATACATCCGACAACAAAACGAGACCATGATGATCTGGTCACTGTGCAGGAGTAACGATCCTGCAACATCAAGCTATGCGTGTAGAGATAGATTATCGCAGGCGGAAAGGAGCTAATTGGAGACAACCAAAGCCGTAGAGAAAGATAAGGCGAAAAGCACGATCTCCGAAAAGAAGATCAAGGTCAAACTGACCTACCCTGAGAATGTTCCTGAGCCTATTCGCCAGGAGAAGATCAACCGTATCTATGACATTCTCGCAAAGCATATCGCTGAGTAAATAATTTTTGGAAAACTACTTGCAGTCTCAGCCGATATGCGCTATAATATAAATACCGCATGATCGGCTGTACGATTGAAAATATCGGAGGTCGATTGTAATGAAAAATATCAAAACCAACAAAAACGGAATTACGGCAATTTACGTCCGCCGTTCCGTGAGCGACAAGGATAAGGGCAACAATAGTTTGTCCATTTCCGCACAGAGGGAGGAATGTATAAAATTCGTAGGTGACTGCGAATATCAGGTGTATTGCGACGATGGCAAATCGGGAAAAGATGTTCAGCACAGACCTGAGTTTATGCAGATGATGCAGGATGCCCGTGACGGTCTTATCAGCCGTATCGTTGTGAAGAAATATGACCGTTTCAGCAGAAATATGAGAGAGTATCTCAACATCACGGACGAGCTGGACAAGTATGGTGTGACCGTGTACTCCCTTTCAGAGCCGTTTAACACGGAAACAAAAGAGGGACGTATGATGCGTAACAATCTGCTGAACTTTGCAGAGTTTGAGCGTGAAACTATCGCCGCCCGTGTTGCCGATGCTTACAGCACAAGAGCGAGAGAAACAGGCTTTTATCAGGGCGGTAAAACATATTACGGCTTCGTATCCGAGAGAAGAACAATTAACGGCAAAACAGGCTCGGTGCTTGTTCCGTCCGAACAGGCTGAGTCGGTGAAGATCGCCTATGACATTTACAAAAATCCGTCTACTTCTCTTAAAGATGTCATTGAGTATTTCAAGGAACATGATGTGTACACGCTCACAAAGAAAAACGGTCAGATGGTGGATAACATGGATCGTTCTCATATCAGCCGTATTCTTGAAAGTCCGTTATACGTTTGTGCTGACAAGGAAGTCTATGCGTTTTTTGTTTCCAAAGGCTATGAAATTCTCGATGATATTGAAGCCTATGACGGTGTTCATGGTGTATTTATCCATAGGACTTCGGGTGTCACTTTTGTAAAGCTCGGTTACCATGAGGGGCTTATCGATCCGCAAACGTGGCTTGCGGTGCAGGACAAGAAATCTCACAACAGACGTATCCCCAATAATGCCAATGCAAACCATTCGTGGCTTACAGGCTTTCTCAAATGTGGTCACTGCGGTTATCATCTGGAGATCCACTACTACGATAACGCAGCAGGCACAAGGCGTTACCGCTATCTGAGGGATTCGGGTGCATATCGCAAGGAGGGCTGTGTGAGGAAGTTTCTGAAAACCCGTCCCGACGAAGTGGAAAAGGCAGTCGAGCAGGCTATGCGTGACCGTATAGATCAGCTTGTTATCGCAAGGCATACTGCCGATGCTCCTGACACGGAAAACGATGCACTGAGGGCTGAGATCATCAAGATAGATGAGGAAATACGCAAGCTAATGAAAAAGCTCGCAGATGCCGATACGGTGCTGTTTGAGTACATTCAGACAACGGTCAACGAACTGCACGAAAAGAAATCCGAACTCGAAAGAAAAATGCAGACCAAAGCTCGCAAGCGTAAGTCTATTGATACAAAGCCGTTGGAAGAGCCTATGAAGATATGGGACACGCTCACTATCCCCGAAAAGCACGATCTCGCCTCGCTGATGATCGAGGTGGTCTATGTGAGCGATGAAAACGGCATTGAAGTGAAATTCAGTATATAAAGAGACGGCTATAATAAGCCGTTTTCGGAATATGGTGGAGTGCCGCAATGGGCGTTCCTGTTGAGAAGCCAGTGAAGAAACCGGCGTCAAAGAAAACCGCTGCCGCAAAGAAGCCTGCAACGAAAGCAAAGGCAACCGCGAAGCCCGCTGCCAAGACAGCGAAGGCTGCAACCGCGCCGAAGGAAACTGTCAAGATTCAGTTTGGCGAGGATGAGTATGATTATGCTGAAATCAGAAAAGCCGTCGAAGCCGATTACAAGGGCAAGGTCAAGGGCAGAATCAAGTCGGTCGAGATTTACATCAAGCCGGAGGACAAGGCTGTTTACTATGTGGTCAATGGCGATTTCTCCGATAAGATTGCGCTTTGATTGAACACTACAAGAAACGGGAACAATTCAATGCGGGTTGCTCCCGTTTTCTGTATATTCTGATTGAAAGAATGGAGGATTCCCCATGATCAACCTTTTTTTCAGAGATACTGCGGCTGGCAGCGGGGCATATTACAGAAAGAAACTTGGAATTGAAAACACCACGATTCTTCCGCTGGGTTTATCCCTTCATGCCGGAGATGTTTCCGAACCGTTCAGCATCAGTAGACGGAAAGATGTTTATAATGCTTATTTTGAGCTTGACAAGGATGTTGCTCACGAAATCGAAAAGCTGAATCTTGCTTTGAAAACTGACCGGCAGCTTTGTTTATGGTTCACCAAAACTGATGTTGATGAATATCTTGGGATGCTTGCGACCATTTATCAATACTACGGAAAAGGAATCGCTTTCTTTCAGTGCGATTGTTCTGAAATATGCGCGAGTGTATCAGATTTGCAGAATCATACTGCATTTGGCAAAGTGCAAATGCGGAAGGTTTATGATGCTGAAATTGAGGATTTGCTGATTGAATGGGAACAAATCCGATCTGTGAACGCTGCTCTGCGAATGATAAAGAATGGAAAGGTAATCAATCTGTCTGCTGACTATATCGACGAGCGTATTTTCTCTATTTTGGGCGATTATGACACAAAGGTCTCGGTGATTTGTGATCGCATCACACGGCAGGAAGATATGAGCCGAAAGCTGACCTTTGTTCTTTACAGAATCAGGCAGTTAATTGAGGATGGGAAAATCAACATTGTTTCCGAAGCGTATACGCCGGAAAACGCACATGAAGGTGCGCCTATGAAAGATATTATGAAGTATGTCATCAGACGCTCATAATACTTCGTGCTTTTTTCTTTCAGCGAGGTATCTTTTCCCCTATTGACAAAGCATCCATGATGTGATATTATCAAGAGAGGATATATGTTCGCGCTGATTGGAGGTGACCGTCATGTGTACTCGGTTCTATGCCGATTCCCATTCCTTATCCTATTTCATCGAAAGAGCGCAGCAGCTGCCGCTTGCGGAAGAAATGGTGAGAAAGCTGTCGAAGAATATGTCTATGTCAGGCGATATCCGCCCGACCGACACGGCAGCAGTGCTTGCCCCGAACAAGCAGGGAAACATGGCGGTATTTCCGATGGTATGGGGCTTTACGCACGATGCTGCTTCCAAGCCAATCATTAACTGTCGTGTTGAGACCGCCGATCAGAAGGCATTATGGAAGGATTCATGGTACAGACGGCGGTGCATCATTCCGGCATCGTGGTATTTTGAATGGGGCATCCCGCCCTCCGAAGTCGGTTTTCGGAATGCGAATGAGCAGCGCAGCATCAAGAAGGAGAAGTATGTTATCCAGCCGGAGGGAACGGAAATCACCTATCTGGCAGGTCTTTACCGCTTTGAGGAACATCAGGGAATGCAAGTGCCGGTGTTTGCCGTGCTGACAAGAGAATCTGTTGCACCTGTGCGGACGATTCATGACCGGATGCCGCTGATACTCGGCAAGGAGAATTTGCAGGGATGGATACGACCAGACAGCGATCCTGCAAGCATCTCTGAACGCGCATTGACGAATATGATAATGGAGAGAGCAAAGGACAATCCTAAATCTAATCCAGCATTTATGCAGATTTAGAACAGGAGCAATGATTATGAAACAGTCAAATGAGAACGATAACCGAACAGATAGCGAAAGATTTAATCTGAATGCAATCAATGCGTTTATGCAGCACTTCCTCTGGATGGATTTTGAACTTGTATGGGTAAATTCACACACGCTGCAACTGCATGGATTTATAGACGAGGCGGGGGACGACAAAATCCTCATTACGTTTTCATCTGTATATATGTCCTGTGTGCCGGTATCCTTTATTTATGAGGGGAACGATGCTTTCATTTCTATCGCAGATCAGGAACAGGCAATATCCGTCAACACAGCATATAACGTAACAATCGGACATACAGTTTTCATTTTGTCGGGCACAGATATGCAAGGCAATCTGTTTATTGTGGCGAAGCAGGTGGAAATGCTTACATGAAGAAGGATATGCCCTGACAATGATCCAGAAAGATAGAGGTGTCCTATGAGAATTGCCACATGGAATGTCGAGCGGTTAAAGCATCACAGGTCGTTAGATGAGATTGTAGCTGCTTGTGAGCGGATTCAGGCAGATATTCTTGTGCTGACCGAATCGGACGAGCGCATTTGTCCGAAGTATCTGCACAGCTTTCACACGCCCTCCCCTCCCGATCTCAAACTACCGGCTTTCGACGAGCCGCTGCACTATCAGCCGACGGAGCATCGGGTTTCGATCTTTACGAATTATCCCTGCATACGGCAGCATAGCACTTTTGATGCGCATACCGCGCTCTGTGTCGAATTGGACACGCCTGCGGGCAGCTTGCTTGTCTACGGAACGATTGTCGGCATACTCGGCAACCGGCACAAATCATTTGAACAAGATCTTTCGCAGCAGATTGCCGACTGGAAACGGCTGACAGCAAAGCATGAGAATCTGTGTGTATGCGGCGATTTTAATTGCAGCTTTGCGGATAACTACTATTTCACAATGAGCGGCAGAGCGATGCTGCAACAGGGCTTTCAAGATTGCGGTATGAGAATCCTGACGGAATCTGTGCCGCACTGTATCGACCACATTGCAATATCAGAGCGCATGATTGCGCAGGGCGATTTGCAGATTGGTGAATGGAATCAGGAGAAAACCCTTTCCGATCATAAAGGAATCTGTGTCGATCTACCATAAGGGAGGGATTAGCAATGTCTGACAAACACCTTTGTCCTGTTTGCGGCAAATTTGAATTTGAGGAACACAATAGCCTCGAAATTTGCGATGTTTGCGGTTGGCAGGATGACGCACTCTATACGAATAACCCCGATTACAAAGGCGGCGCAAATAGAATGAGCCTGAATGAAGCACGGGTTGCGTATGCTGCGGGGCAAAAAATCATGTAAAAAAGCAGGGCTTTCTTTTCCAAAGACGGAAAGCCCTGCTGTTATTCTCAATCATTCATGCTGGTCTTATTGCACACTACAAAATCACCATATCACGAAAACGGAGCAAGGTTGTGTGCCTTGCTCCGCTTTTCTTATTCAATCAGAATCTCAATCATCAGCCGTGCTGCATCCCGGAATCCCGCAACATACATTTCCTCGGCAGTGAATGCGCCGCATTCCCCGTGCGCATCGCACACATCATTGAGAAGGACACGCTGTTCGGGTGTAAGCTGCTGTTCCAGCTTGTCAATCAGTGCCGAACACTGTGCGGACAGTTGCAGGAATTTGGGGTCAGTGCTGTTGCGCTCCGAGCGAATGATCTTACCATTATACATTTCCCGTATCATGTGAATGCTCCTTTCTGGCAGGGCGGCACAGGGAATGCTGCCACCCCGCGTTTGCAATGTGATTAGTGTTTCGGCTTGCTCACGATGCCGTCCACATACAGCCCGCCGGATTGTTGCGCATCGCCCATAACCTGAAGGAACGTATTCAAAATATCGGCAAAAGCATCATTTTCGATGTAGTATTCCAAATCTTCGTCTGATGTGTCTGGGCGAATATCTCCGTCTGCTATAGCTACGATCCTCCATTCTGCAATCAGCTCTGTATTGTTGACTGTTCCTATAATAGTTTCCATTGCCCGAATTATAGTACACCGCTTATGAATATTCATCATGATTCCTCCTAACCCTTGTTGTGGTGGTCAATCATATTATATCACATTTGTGATTGTTTGTCAAGCACATAGGTGATACATCACAAATGTGCGCTATATACAGGCACATTTGTGCATCGTGCCGAATAACACCTTGATTTTGCATTGACAAACTGTCACATTTGTGATATACTAATATAATGGAGGTCGAATAAAATGGAAACAAAGGATATTCTGAAGCAATTACGAAAAAAATCAGGGTATACAATCGCAGAAATCTGTGAAAAAACCGGGATACCTGTGAGCGTTTATCCGAAGTATGAGAATGGTATCCGGAATATCGGTGTACCTGCTCTTTGTAAACTGGCTGCTTTATATCATGTAACCACCGATTTTCTTTTAGGTCTTGAAGATCAATCTGACGATACAGTTGAGCCGGGAATGCGGAAACTGATCTCAAAACTTGAATCATATCCCCCTGATGTTCAGGAACAGATTCTGACCTTTCTGAAAGACCTTACAGAATGAATTGTCACCATTTCTTTTTCAACAAGAAGGAGTAGCGTATGGGCATGATTGAAAACGCACTGTATGATGAACCGGTACGGTGGATCAGAAAACGCCGCGAAAAGAATACCGATTGGAATACTATTCGCATGGCTAATAAACCCGATCTTGATTCCTTACAGCGATTTCTTGCGGCAAAGGTGGAAGATGACGATTGGGCACCAATGACTATAGATGAGTGGAATCGTCTTGTTAACGAGTGTATGGCTTTCGAGGACAAGCACGAATCAATCCTTTTTCGTGGCAATGAGGGCGCTTTATACGATACAAAGCAGGATAATGGTCTTTCTGTGCCGCAGGGAGAACGATCTTGCTGGCAGTTATATAAAGCAAGTCTTGGTTGGAAGAAAGAATCTGTTCAAGACCTTGAGGATGCTACTATAGGTATTCTGCGCAGATTAAGCAAGGACACCAGAGACACAGGAGCTATCAAAGGGTTGGTAGTTGGTCATGTTCAGTCTGGAAAAACGGCAAACATGGAAGCACTTATGGCAATGAGTGCAGATCATGGCTGGAATATGTTCATTGTCCTCTCCGGAACAATTGAAAGTCTCCGATTGCAGACACTCCGTCGAATGCAGAAAGATTTGAATACGAAGACCGGAAACCTGAATTGGATCGGAATCGAACATCCATCAAAGAAATCTCCATATGGGCAGCGTTCACTGGATTGCAATTTCTCTAGTGAAGCAACAACCCGTTATTTTACGGTCTGTCTGAAGAATGCAGCCAGATTGCGGGCTTTGATCGACTGGATTCATGCAGATAAGGCTAGCCACGATCAGATGCGCATCTTGATCATTGATGATGAGGCT